>NZ_CAUYTL010000002.1:0-243639 GCF_963575615.1 Listeria rocourtiae subsp. hofi
CTATTGAACCGCCGTATACCGAACGGTACGTACGGTGGTGTGAGAGGTCGGAGCCTAACGGCTCCTCCTACTCGATTTGTTGCTATTTATTGGATATTTCATTTTGAAGTGGTGGAATGGTTAGATGTGAGCACGGCGCGCATGTATATTGGTGCTCTGGCTGATTGTATTCGAAGAGCCGGGAAGGATTACATGCGAGCGAAGCCCGCATGTATATTGGGGTTCTGGCTGATTGTATTCGAAGAGCCAGGAAGGATTACATGCGAGCCTAGCTCGCATGTATATTGGTGCTCTAACTCATTTTATTCGAAGAGCCCCAACAATACGAACGTATGTTGACTTGACGGGAGGGATGAAGAGAAGTAAAATTCAAAGGGTAGCTATTAATGATTGGGATAGCTTTTTTTATTCGGCTTTCTAAAATACATAATTTTATGCTGAAATTTTATTATATCTCGAAACTTTAACGCACCAATAAGTGTTGCGTAAGAGCTAGATTCGTCGTTAATAATAACATATAGAAAGACAACGACGTAAGTGAAGGTGAATGTGGAATGGAAGATAATTTGTTTGGTCAAGATTGGGAAATAGAGCCAGCGGGCGGAGAAACAGGAAAGGCCTTTGTTGCGATTCATGAAGACGAAAAATTCTTTTTAAAAAAGAATTCCTCGCCTTTTTTAGCTGCGCTTTCTGTTGAAAAAATTGTGCCTAAACTAATCTGGACGAGACGAATTGAAAATGGAGATGTTATCACGGCTCAGAAATGGGTGGATAATGGGCAAACGCTTACGGCTAGAGAGATGAGAGAACCGCGTGTAGCTAAGTTACTCGGTAAAATTCATCAATCGGAGGCGTTGCGTGATATGTTGCAGCGTATTGAGAAAAAAGATTACTCGTGTTTTCATTTACTAGACTCAGTAACGGAGAATATCGGTCGTTTGAACCGAGTGGATACGAAAGTTGCGGAAGCCTATCGATATTTACTAGCGAATGTAGAGGGCTTGAAGGAAGAGCGTCATGTTGTTTGTCACGGTGATGTTAACCATAATAATTGGCTGGTTTCGGAGGGGGATGAGCTTTATCTTGTTGATTGGGATGGCGCGATGCTTGCTGATCCGGCGAATGATTTAGGTGTTTTGCTGTATCAATATGTTCCTTATTCTGAGTGGGAGGAATGGCTTGAGGAGTACGGTCAGACCTTAACGCGAGAATTTTATACACGAATAAAATGGTTTTCTATTTGCCAGGTTTTGATGGCGATGAATTGGCAGTTTGAGCATGATCGAAAGGCAGAGCTTGCTCGTTTAGATTTGCTTTTGAAGAAAATAATTGAGGATGATGAGGTGTACGTGAAGTTATGCGAGTAAAACATAAACCGTGGGCGCGTGAGAAGATTCTGGCTCACCCGGAAGTGTGTGTGGGGAATCCTGGAGAATTAAAAGGAAAGTGGCACCATCTATTTGGAAATGAGAACCCGATTCATATTGAAATTGGGACGGGAAAAGGGCAATTTGTTACTGGAATGGCCGAGGCGAATCCAGATGTTAATTATATTGGTATTGAAGTTGTAGAAAGTGTTTTAATAACAGCACTCGATAAGGCACTCGCTGCGGGAATTCCGAATTTACGTTTACTTTCTGTAGACGGTGCGGATTTGCTGGACTATTTTGAAGCTGGGGAAGTTGCAAGGATTTATTTGAACTTTTCCGATCCCTGGCCGAAGAAGCGGCATGCGAAACGTCGCTTGACGCATCCGAGTTTCTTGGATATTTATAAAGCACTGCTACCGGTAGATGGCGAGATTCATTTTAAAACGGATAATCGCAGTTTGTTTGAATATTCGTTGGTGGCGTTTTCGGAATATGGCGTTCTGTTAACTTACCTGTCGCTAGATTTGCATAATAGCGAGTTTGAAGGCAATATCATGACGGAGTATGAAGAGAAGTTTTCGGCAAAAGGTTTTCCTATTTACCGTTTAGAAGCAATGTTTAAATCGTGAACAAAGGCTAGAGTCCCCAGAAAGTATGGTTGCTCTAGCTTTTTAGTATGAAGGAGGATGCAAAATGGATACCTTGCGAGTAGGGGAGATAAAAATTCACTGGTTACGTGGTGGCGTGACTCATTTTGATGGCGGCGCAATGTTTGGCGTTGTTCCAAAAGCGCTATGGAGCAAAAAATATCAGCCAAATGAAAAAAATCAGATTCGGTGTGTCACAGATCCGATGTACTTTGAATATCAAGGTAAGCATTATTTAATTGATGCAGGCATTGGTGTTGGTCGTCTGACCGAGAAGCAAAAACGGAATTTTGGTGTTGTGGAAGAGTCCTTTATTTTGGAAGATTTAGCATTGCTTGGTATACAACCTGAGGACATTGATGTGATCTTGATGACGCATCTACACTTTGATCATATCGTAGGTTTAACGAATACGGATGGACAAAGTATTTTTGAGAATGCCACGATTTATACAACTGAAACGGAATGGCAAGAAATTTGTAAGCCCAACATTCGCTCTAAGGCGACATATTGGACTGAAAATTGGCAGGGTATTGCAAACCAGATTCAGACGTATTCGAATAGTTTACGATTAAATGATGCCATTCAGTTGGAGAAAACTGGTGGTCATAGTAATGGACATGCGATAATTCGAATGGAGAGTCAAGGGGAATCGGCTATTCATATGGCGGATATTTTCCCGACGCATGCGCACCAAAATGTATTATGGGTGACGGCATATGATGATTATCCAATGGATTCGATTTTTGCAAAAGAACGGCTTCGAGTTGAGTTGGAGGGAACGGGGAAGTGGTTGCTTTTTTATCATGATTATTTCTATCGTGCCTTACAGTTTGATGAGGATGGTAATGTAGTAGGTAAGGTGATGGTGAAACGATAATTTCGTATACCACCATAAGGTATTTGTTTTTATATCCCTGGTAAGGGGTTATTGAAAGTCATTTTTATCAGTCGATATACGAGATTTAAATATTTTCTCAAATTAAAATAAGGGGGGGTATATAGATGTCGGAAATGAGAAAATCTATTTCCAATCGTTTTGCAAAAATTGAAGGTCACGTAAAATCTATCAAGAAAATGACCGATGAGGAACGCTCTTACGAAGATATTATGTTGCAAGTTGCTGCTGTAAAAAAGGCGTTACAAAGTGCCGAAAAAGTCATTTTCAGCGAGCAAATGAGAGAAATGGTTGAAAAGGGAGAATATGATCAGAAGCGTGTAGATAGTTTTATTAAATAGGTCAACTTTGAAACGGAGAGAAAAATACAGATTAATAGAAAAAACTGCAAGCGCACATGGCTTGCAGTTTTGCATAGTATTAAGTTAAATAAACATCAATCACGGTTCCGGTAGTAGCATCTGCAATAAATTCGAATTGTTTCTTTTCGCCATCACGAATCGCTGTGATGCCGCCATGATATACAAATGTATCCATTGCGAACTTTTTGTAATGCTGCTTTTTCAATTGAATCCACGAGCCTTCTATTGGCCCCTCTGCTTTGAATGCTTCTTTGACGTTCTCAAGAATAACGTCACCCGAAATGGTCTTTGGCTCTAGTAGGTAGTGGTTGATAAGATGACCTGCTGCGGCCCCTGTCGCAACACCTGCGATAAATACTTTCCAGTTCATTGTTTGCCTCCCTAATCTTACTTTTTTTCTCTTGTGTAGTTCTACTGTTTTTTATTATACCCTCTAAACTAAAAATATAAAAGCCTTTACATCGAAGTGCCCCGATTTGTTTGGTCGCAATTTTAGACGTAACGTTTCTAAAAGTGGTATAATGCTAGAGATATCACTGAAAAGGACTGATTATTAGTGGAAAAAGAAACATTGGAGTTATTTAAAACGTTAACGGAGTTGCCAGGTACTTCTGGGAACGAGCAGTTTATCAGGGACTTTGTCAGGAAAGAAATTACGCCAGTTTCGGATGAAGTTATTCAAGATGGACTAGGCGGTATTTTTGGTGTGCGGCATGGCGCAGAAGGTGGACCTAGAATCCTTGTGGCAGGCCATTTAGATGAGGTAGGTTTCATGGTTACAAGAATCACGGAAAGTGGGATGATTGCCTTTCAAACACTTGGTGGTTGGAATCCGCAAGTTCTGCAAGCGCAACGTGTACAATTGATAACGGCGAACGGGCCGGTTATTGGAGTTGTCGCCTCTGTTCCGCCGCATTTGCTAACAGATGCTGAACGGAGCAAACCAACAGATCCCAAAAATCTTTTGATTGATATTGGGGCAGATGACCGAGACGATGCGATTGCTATTGGTGTGAAGCCAGGACAACAAATTGTTCCAGTTTCTGAATTTACACCGCTTGCTAATCCGAAAAAAATTATGGCGAAAGCTTGGGATAATCGTTATGGAGTCGGACTTGCTATCGAACTTTTAAAAGCAGTGAAAGATGATAAACTACCGAATACATTGTTTGCGGGAGCGAATGTGCAAGAAGAAGTTGGCCTACGTGGTGCTGGTGTTAGCGCACACATGATTCAACCAGACATTTTCTTTGCGCTTGATGCAAGTCCGGCGAACGATACAACGGGTGATAAGTCGCAATTTGGCCGAATTGGAGAAGGGTTTTTGATGCGAATTTTTGATCGTACGATGATTATGCATCGCGGCATGCGCGAGTTTTTGTTAGATACAGCTGAATCGAACCAGATTCCATATCAATATTTCATTTCGCCAGGTGGAACAGATGCAGGGAAAGTGCATACGTCTAACAGTGGAATTCCGAGTGCTGTAATCGGTGTTCCTGCACGTTATATCCATTCATCTAACTCAATTCTGCATGTGGATGATTATGCGGCGGCAAAAGAGATGATTACAACAATCATCCGCAATCTCGACAAAACGACATGGGAAACGATTCGTAATAATGCTTAAAAGAATATGGCGCCACCCAGTAATTCTGATGGGGAGTATTATGCTTGTGTCAGCACTAGTATTCTTATTTGGTTACTTACTGCATATTCCATACTTCAAAGAAACCGAGCTAGGCTGGATTTTGACAACGTTTATTGGTGGCGTTCTTGTTTTAATATTTGGTTTTGTGTGGAGCTGGAAAGACCGAGTAAACGCGAAAAAGCGCCTCCGTGATTGAGGTGCTTTTTCATGAACGTATTATGCAAAAATGTAATCAATAATTTGTGCGGCTTGTTCGATAGTGTCCACAGTGACATTTGCTTTTTCAGATAGTTCTTTTAACGGATGATGTAACGATTCTGGTCGAATGATAATCGTTGGTTTTCCGAGTGCGATTGCTGTAGCGGCATCTGTGGCAGTGTTCCATTGTTTAAACTTTTCGCCGAATAAAGCGATCACTAAATCGGCTTTTTTCAAATGCAGTTCGGTGCGCAGATTGTTTATTTTCGATGATTGTAAATCTTTATAAATCGCGCTTGGTTGTTTTCCAAGAACTTGCTCGCCGATTGCGTCCGATAAATCGTGATTTTCTTGTGGTCCCCAAAAGTAAAACTGAACACCTCGTTGCTCTTTCACATTTGCTCGCAGTTGATCGCGCCAATCTGAATGAATTTCACCTGCTAAATAAATATGGTAGTCCATCAAAAACGCCTCCTTGCTTGCAATGATAGAAGAAAATGCATCCGATAGCAACTTTTATGAGCGAAATTCTTTACTAATGCTGGTGGGGGCTTTAGGATTATGAATAGGAATAAGAAGGAGTCGATTAATGATGAAACATTTAGAAACAGTAGAAGAATTTAATGAACTAAAAGATACAGGGAAAACAATATTTATGTTCAGTGCGGATTGGTGTGGTGATTGTAAATTTATCGAGCCGGTGATGCCTGAAATTGAGGCGGAACATGCAGATTTTACTTTTTCACATGTGGATCGGGATCAATTTATCAATCTTTGTGCTGATTTGGCGATTTTCGGAATCCCGAGTTTCTTAGCTTTTGAAGACGGCGAAGAAATTGGTCGATTTGTGAGTAAGGATCGCAAAACAAAAGAGGAAATTACAGATTTTATTGATTCGTTATAAGGAAGAGGGGAGGGCGTTGTGATGAAGATGACAACGATGAAAATGAAGGAGCGACTTGAAAAAGAGCTTGCCAGCGCGAACCGGACATTTAATTATGATCGCGAGAAAGATACGCTGAAAGTGATAGAAGCTGGCAATTCGATTACGCTATCTATCCCGCAAATTATTGCAAATTGGGAAGAACAAGCAAACGTGGCGGTTGAAAAAATCGTTTATTATGTGGAAGAAGGTCTGAGGGCATCGCAACAAACGATTGATATTTCTGAAAGCTTGCCGAACGTTTATCCTGTTATTCGAGCAACATCTTTCCCTCAGAAAACTAAAGATGGCAAAAGGCTTTTAACGGAAAAACACACGGCAGAAACGGCTATTTTTTACGTGGTGGATGTTGGTTCGTCCTATCGCTTTATTGAGGAAGTTAGTTTGGAAGGTACGGATGTGACGATAGACGATGTTCGCATGGCTGCATTCGCTAATCTGCGCAAACGAGCAACGACGATGAAGAAAGACTCTGTCAGTGGTAACGACTATTATTTTGTGCGAACAAATGATGGATATGATGCAAGTCGGATTTTAAATGAGTCATTTTTAGCAGAGATGCGGGAACAGATAGAGGGGGAAATGGTGCTTGCGGTGCCACATCAAGACGTATTGATTATTGCGGATATCAGAAATAATACGGGTTATGACGTATTGGCGCATATGACGATGCAATTTTTTGCAGATGGTCTCGCTCCAATTACCTCTTTACCTCTCGTGTATAATGATGGTAAACTAGAACCGATCTTTATTATGGCAAAAAACAGACCAAAGGAGTAGTTAACGTGATTGTAAATGCATTTTATAATGAACAAGGAGTAGGGGACACGCTTTTAGTCCACCTAAGCGATGTAGAAAAGACTGATTTTGAATCAAAAGGCCATGTAACGCGGATTTTTGACGTGGAGACTGGCGAAACTGTTGCAATCAACATTTTTGATGTATCGAAAAGACGTGCATTTGATGCGAATGGCAAAGTAAATTTGACGTTGGAAGATATGAATTTTATTAACAAGGAATTGGCGGATAACGGTTTTGATTTTGTTATAGAAGCAGATCTTTCGCCAAAATTCGTTGTTGGTTATGTAAAGTCAAAGGAAAAACATCCAAATGCGGATAAGTTGAATGTTTGCCAAGTGGATTTGGGAGATAAAACAGTTCAAATCGTATGTGGCGCGCCAAATGTTGAAGCGGGTCAAAAAGTAGTAGTTGCTAAAATTGGTGCTGTAATGCCAAGTGGCTTAATTATCAAACCGTCCAACCTTCGTGGAGAGGATTCATTTGGCATGATTTGCGCCGCGCGTGAATTGGCAATTCCGGATGCTCCTGAGGAAAAAGGAATAATGGTGCTCGATGATAGCTATGAAATCGGAGCCGAATTTCCAGTTACTTTCTAAATCATCGAAATAAGAATGTGGAGTCTGGGACGAAACCCCAATAAGAAAAAATCGCCTCGCCGATTTATTTGGGTTATGACCCAGACCCTAATTTCTGAGCTTTTTTGATTAATTGTATACAATATACATTTGTATTGTTCTTTTTTTAGTGGGTGAAGGACGTATAAGTTTAAATTATATACGATGGAATACTTGTGCATAGCCGTTGCAGGCCATTTGCTGAACATGTATTATTTTTACAGTACATTCATCGTAGCTTTATCTGATTTTCTCTGTTAGAATCAGTTTAAGAAACGGATAAAAAATAAATTAGGTAGTGATAAGTAATGGGATGGTTCAAAGATTTTTTCTTCGCTGATCGCGATGCGGAGTATGAGGAAATGGAAGTAGCTAAGCCGAAAAAAAAGGCACAGTCAGCACCAACGCCCCAATTAGCGGCAGTAAATAAAGTCGAAAAAAAAGTAGATATTTCTCGTGAAAATACGCAAGCAATGAAGCAAAAACGCGAAGTTCATGCCAAAGTGATGTATCAATATCCAAAAGGTGAGTTCCGTTTTCCGCTTATTCCTGATGGACAGAAAATAGACAGTAAACCGGTTTTACATAAGATACCGATACCGAATCAAGCACCTCGTTCAAAAACAAGCAATGAAATACCTAAGTTCGAGAAGAAAAGGCCATTTAGACCAACTGATGTTCCTTCGCCAGTCTTCGCTTTTCAAAAACGACCAAGCCGTTTTGAGTTTGATATTACGCAAGAGGTGGAGAAGAGTGAGGCGATTCCTGACATAGTGGAGCAACTTGTCGTGGAGGCTGGGCCGATTGTAGAAGCGTCTGTTATCGAAGAAGTAGCCATTTTAGAAGATGTAATAGAACAGGAAGCTGTTTTGCCAGCTACAGAGGAACCTCAGATTGAGGCTATACAGGAAGAAATTATGGCACCACAACGTATCGACCTTATCCATGAAGCGCCGAAACCAAAAAAGGCGGAGCAAGCACCACCGAAAACTAGAATTCCTTTTAACGTTATGATGGTGAATCAAGACAAACAACACGTTGAGCAGAAAAAAGAAGCCGTTAAAAAAGAGCCAGATATGATTGTGGAGGCAGAAAAGCCAGCGATAGCTCCAGAACCTATCTTTCCTGTGGAGCAACATCCACGAGAAGATGCAGCTGGCTATTACTTCCCATCACTTGATTTACTAAAACCGCCAGTCTTTGAAAGTGCAGATGAGGAATGGTTAGATTTCCAAGAAGAACTTTTAAATGAGACGCTTGAGAATTTTAATGTATCTGCAAAAGTTGTGAATGTGACACAAGGCCCAGCAGTAACTAGATTTGAAGTACAGCCGGAAAAAGGCGTGAAAGTTAGTAAAATCACGAATTTGACGGATGACATTAAATTGAATTTAGCTGCAAAAGATATTCGGATAGAGGCGCCGATTCCAGGTAAAAGTACGATTGGTATTGAAATTCCCAATGAAACGAGCCGTCCTGTGATGCTATCAGAAATTATGAATAGTCAGGCGTTTCAAGCGAGTAAATCCCCTTTAACAGCGGCGTTAGGGCTTGATATTTCGGGCATGCCAATTGTGACTGATTTGCAAACGATGCCTCATGGGCTAATTGCTGGTGCAACGGGCTCTGGTAAGAGTGTGTGCATCAATTCATTGCTTATTAGTTTGCTCTATAAAGCAACGCCAGACGAGTTGAAGCTATTGCTCATTGATCCTAAAATGGTTGAGCTTGCTCCTTATAATCGCATTCCGCATCTTGTGAGTCCAGTTATTACAGATGCCAAAGCTGCAACAGCGGCTCTCAAATGGGCAGTGGAAGAGATGGAGCGCAGGTATCAGCTATTTTCACATGCGGGTGTTCGTAATATGGAGAAATTTAATGAATATTCTTCCCATCCAGAACATTCTGGTGAGAAATTACCGTACATTTTGATTATTATCGATGAACTGGCTGATTTAATGATGGTAGCGCCAAATGACGTAGAAGAAGCGATTAGCCGCATTGCTCAAAAAGCAAGAGCTTGTGGGATTCATATGATTGTCGCGACGCAGCGGCCTTCTGTAGATGTTATAACAGGGTTGATTAAAGCGAATATCCCGACTCGTGTTTCGTTCTCTGTGTCTTCGCAAATTGACTCAAGAACGATTATCGATACGGGCGGTGCCGAGAAACTGCTTGGAAAAGGGGACATGCTCTTTTTGCCAAGTGGGTCGTCTAAGCCAGTTCGTTTGCAAGGCACATATGTTGGTGATCAGGAAATTGATGCTGTCATCGCTCACGTACGCAATCAAGTAGAGCCAAATTACCTGTTCAAACAAGAGGAACTTTTAGAACGCGAAATTGCCAAAGAGGAAGAGGATGACTTGTTTGATGAGGCGTGTGATTTTGTATTGGCACAAAATGGTGCCTCTACATCGCTTTTACAACGTCATTTTCGCATTGGCTACAATCGAGCGGCGAGACTGATGGAGGCACTTGAAAAGCATAGCATTGTTTCGGAAACAAATGGCTCCAAACCGCGTGATGTTATTATCACTCGAGAACAACTAGAAAAAATACGTGATAATTAATACATCACTAGTTCTATTAGCGTATAAATAAATACTTTATTTCGTTTAAAACGGCAAAAATATAAGTCCTTAGATATAAATTTTCTACAAGGATTTCTTAATGGGGAATAAAGTGCTATAATTACCTAGTGAGATTTTTCGGTTAACAACGTAGATGAACATCAAACACACGTTTAAACTGTAACACAAGAAGATGTCTAGAAATGATAAAAATAATGAAAATGCTTTTTTTACGAGCACCACACTATTTTTTAGGCTACCTCTTCAAAGATTAAAATTCTGGGGGTTCAATTAATGACGACGTATCATTTTGTTGGGATTAAAGGGTCAGGTATGAGTGCGCTGGCTCAAATTATGTTTGATAAAGGCTTCACCGTGCAAGGAAGCGATGTTGAGAAATATTTCTTTACACAAAAGGCGCTAGAAGAAGATGGTATTGAGATTTTACCGTTTTCTGAAAACAACATTCATGAAGGTTTAACAATCATTGCTGGAAATGCGTTTAAAGACGAGCATCCGGAAATTAAAAAAGCGATGGACATGAATTTGCCAGTGATTCGTTACCATAAGTTTTTAGGACAATTAATTGACGGTTATACGAGCATTGCTATTACTGGGTCGCATGGGAAAACATCGACGACAGGTCTTCTTTCGCATGTCTTGGAAGAGTTACGCCCGACATCTTATTTAATTGGCGACGGAACTGGAAAAGGAAATCCTGATGCGAAGTATTTTGCTTTAGAGGCGTGCGAATATCAACGTCATTTCTTAGCTTACTCCCCAACTTATGCGATTATGACGAATATTGATTGGGATCATCCTGATTATTTCAAGAGTGAGGACGATGTTTTTAGTGCGTTCGAATCTTTCGGAAAACAAGTGAAGAAAGCTGTTTTTGCCTTAGGCGATGACAAGCAATTGCGTCGTTTGAAATTGGACATACCAGTCATTTATTTCGGCTTTGGAGAGGGTAACGAATTCCAAGCTAAAAATATTGTAAAAGAAACGACAGGATCAACATTTGATGTGTATCGCAACGGCGAAATGTACGGTAATTTCGTAATCCCGACTTATGGTGATCATAACGTACTCAATGCGCTTAGTGTGATAGCAGTTAGTGCCTTTGAGAATATTTCAGCGGCTGACGTAGCGAGAGAATTACGAACTTTTGAAGGTGTAAAGCGCCGTTTCAGCATTACAGAGAAAAAGAATCAAGTATTAGTGGATGATTACGCTCACCATCCTTCTGAAATTCGTGCGACAGTAAACGCCGCACGCCAAAAATATCCAAATCGCAAAGTAGTTGCTGTATTCCAACCACATACATTTACGCGTACACAAGCTTTTTTACAAGGTTTTGCGGATAGTTTAAATTTAGCAGACGAAGTGTATTTATGTGATATTTTCGGTTCCGCCCGTGAGAACCGTGGTACATTAACAATTCAAGATTTAGCGGCTAAAACTAAAGGTAATCACGTAATTCAAGAACAGCATACAGAAGGGTTGCTAGCGTTTCCTGATGCAGTAATCCTATTTATGGGAGCAGGAGATGTTCAGAAATTCCAAGCAGCATATGAACGCGTTCTTGATATCGGCGTGGAATTGGTAGAAGAGAAACGAGCGATAAATTAATAAGTATTAAAACTAAAAAAGGAGTCCCAGATGATGGGATTCCTTTTTTGTGGTTATATTAAGTTTTCTGGATTCAATTTTTCAAGTTCTGGAATGACGAAACGACCATCTTTGCGAATTAGAATATCATCAAAGTAAATTTCGCCACCACCGTATTCTGGACGTTGAATGTTCACGAGATCCCAGTGGATAGCTGAGTTATTGCCATTTGGTGCTTCATCGTAACATTGACCAGGCGTGAAGTGGAAACTACCTTCAATTTTTTCATCGAATAGAATATCTTGCATTGGTTCATGGATGAAAGGATTGACACCGATTGCGAATTCGCCAATAAAACGAGCGCCTTCATCTGTATCCAATATTTTGTTAATACGTTCAGTATCATTTGCAGTCGCTTTTACAATTTTTCCATTCTCGAATGTGAAAGAGACATTTTCAAAGACAAAGCCTTGATAAGGAGATGGTGTGTTGTATGTGATAGTGCCGTTAATTGAATCGCGCACAGGAGCCGTATAAACCTCACCATCAGGAATATTTAGCTGGCCAGCACATTTGATGGCAGGGATATCTTTTATTGAAAAACGCAAGTCTGTGCCTTCTCCAACGAGGCGGACGCGGTCTGTTTGGTTCATCAACGTCACGAGACTCTCCATCGCTTCACCCATTTTGCTATAATCAAGCGTGCAAACTTGGAAATAAAAGTCTTCAAAACCAACTGTGCTCATTTTAGAAAGTTGCGCCATAGAAGAGCTTGGATAACGCAAGACAACCCATTTCGTTTGCTTCACACGAATATTTGTATGCATTTTTCCGACCGTTTCACCATTTATTTTCAATTTCTCAGCAGGAACATCTGATAATTCATTGATGTTATCACCAGCGCGTAAGCCGATATAAGCGTCCATTTCCTTCATCACATTGCCTTCAAACTCAGCAATCTTCGCATACTGTTCTGGATTTGCTCCAAGCATCATTTCGCGGTCGATTTGCGGTTCTTTCAAGGATACAAACGGGAATCCGCCAGCTTTGTAAGCTTCGGCAACGAGTGAGGTCACCAATTCTTTTTGTACGCCAAAGTTTTCGATAAGTACTTTTTCTCCTGGTTGTAGGCTCACAGAATAGTTGATTAAGTTATACGCTAATTTTTCAATACGTGGATCTTTCAAGAAAATCACTCCATTTCATTTTTTCCACCGTTTTGCGGTACCTTTATAGTTTACTCCAATTCGCTTAAATATGCTTTCAAAAAGAATTTATCTTCTTACTGTATATTATTTCGCTTTCTTTTTTCGTATAATATTGCTAAAATGAAGACAACCCATTCTTCAAAATGGTCGGTTTACATAGACACATTAGGGGTACAGTAGTTAGATACATGTGGAGGTGTGGAAAAGGTGGAAATAATTTTATACATTGCGGCTTTGATTGCTGCAATCGCGTTACTTGTCATTGCTGTTTATCTAGGCATGACGCTTAAATCAACCTCGAAAACAATGGACGAAGTAGCGAAATCGCTTGAGGAAATGACTGGTGAAGTGAAGGGGATCACTGACCAAGCTGAGAAATTAATGAGCAAAACGAATGATCTTCTCGAAGATATCAACGGCAAAGTGGCAAAAGTTGATCCAGTATTTGATGCTGTTGGAGACATTGGTGTGTCACTTCTAGGATTAAGCCAATCCGTTCGTGAACTAGCGACGCTTGCAACGAATAAAGTCCACACAAATGAGGCGAAAATCGTACAAGCCGTATCTTTTAGTAACTCTATTTTGTCATTCCGTGATAAAATGAAGGCAAATAAAGCTGCGAAACAAGCTGCAGCAGAAGCAAAAGAAGAAACGATAAATTTATAAAAGAAGGCGGAGGGAAAATATATGTCTGGAAAAGATGGAATTAACGTAAAAGATTTTCTAATTGGTGGTTTAATCGGGGGTATCGTAGGTTCAGTAACAGCACTTCTTTTAGCACCAAAATCAGGTAAAGAACTACGTGGGGATTTACATGATCAAGTAGATGTGATGAAAGAAAAAGGTGCACAATGGAAAGATGTTGCCTATGAAAAAGGTATTGAAATCGGCAATGTAGCTAAAGATAAAAAAGCGGCTCTTGTTGACTCAGCATCTGAATTTGTTGGAGTAGTAAAAGATAAATCAGGTCAGCTCTACGAAACGGTTTCAAAGCAAACAAAATCGGTGAAAGAAACAGCATCAGCAGGTTTTGAAGCAACGAAACAAGCTGCGCAAAAAGCTGGTGAAACGTTCAAATCTGAAGCTAAAGATGCTGGCGATGATGTGAAACAAGCTGCTGATAAATCAAAAGAAGAAGTGAAAGAAGCTTCTGAAACAGCAAAAAATAAAACCGAAAAAATTGTACATGACGCGAAAAAAGAATTTAAAAAATAGAATCCTGGTTATAGATGAGGTGCAATAACACTTTGTCTATAGCCTTTTTTCTTACCTAGCTTTATTTTATGAAAAATTAACTTGCAATTATAAGCACAGGATGTTAGTATTAATCTATATTGTTCGCTTTAACACTTAAAAGCGCTTAAGTAGGAAAGCGATATGGTGACAAATGAATCATTTTCATCTATAATGATAAAATATACTGTAAAAAGATGTACAGGGAAATTGGAGAGGTGGCAAAATCATGGGAAATCCGAATTTGGAAGAGTTGCGCGCACAAGTAGATAGCTTAAACATAGAGGTTTTGGAGGCTATCAACAAACGAGCGAATTTAGTACAAGAAATTGGTAAAATTAAAGGGATGCAAGGTGTTATTCGTTTTGATCCAGTTCGTGAACGCCAGATGTTAAATGCAATTACAGACGCAAATAAAGGTCCTTTTGAAGATAGCACGATTGAGAAACTATTTAAAGAAATTTTCAAGGCTGGTTTAGAGTTACAAGAAGATGATAACTCCAAAGCATTGCTTGTTTCGCGTAAAAACAAAAAAGAAGATACAATTGTCAATGTGAATGGTGTACCGATTGGGAATGGCACGCCGACCTTCGTATTTGGCCCTTGTTCGGTTGAATCTTATGAACAAGTAGCAACTGTAGCTGGAGCTGTTCGTGATAAAGGACTGAAATTACTTAGAGGTGGTGCGTTTAAGCCGCGTACAAGTCCGTATGATTTCCAAGGACTTGGTGTGGAAGGGTTACAAATCTTAAAACGTGTAGCTGATGAGTTTGGTCTTGGCGTTATTAGTGAGATCGTGACACCGCGTGATATTGAAGTAGCGTTAGATCATATTGACGTGATTCAAATTGGCGCTCGGAACATGCAAAACTTTGAACTCCTAAAAGCAGTGGGACAAGTAGACAAGCCAGTTCTACTAAAACGCGGTCTATCTGCAACGATTGAAGAGTTTGTTGGTGCTGCCGAGTACATTATGGCACAAGGTAACGATCAAATTATTCTTTGTGAACGTGGTATTCGCACGTACGAAAAGGCAACACGTAATACATTAGATATTTCTTCTGTTCCAATTCTGAAGCAAGAAACGCATTTACCAGTGATGGTCGATGTAACGCATTCCACTGGGCGTAAGGATTTATTGCTTCCATGTGCCAAAGCAGCTCTTGCAATTGGAGCAGACGGTGTGATGGCAGAAGTGCATCCAGATCCAGCAGTTGCACTATCTGATTCAGCGCAACAAATGGACTTGAAAGAATTTGACGCATTCTGGGAAGAGATTTTAAAATCGAAGTTAGTCCCTTCCAACATCCAATAAGTCGTTCAGCGGGCCGACAAACGCTTATCTCCGTCGTTAAAAGCTGTGCTCCGATGCTCACATACACCAGTATGCTCCGCTTCGGTGCTCGCTTTTGCCTAGGATCTAATCATTTGTCGGCCCGCTGAGGTTTGGCGGGAGATTTGGAGTTTTGAAATTAAAAAGCAGTTAGGAAATGATTTCCTGACTGTTTTTTTGTGTGGTTAAGAGTAAGAGAGTACGATTGCTATGAGAAGGGATTTCCTTGGTTTTATAGCGAAGTAATTAAATAAAACGCTTTCTTCTGAATTTTTAGTAATGTAAATAATAAGTGAAAACAATTGCATAACGAAAAAAACTATCGTATTATTAAGTGTAGGCAAGGTTGTTTACGTTTACAATAGTTACATATGGCTAACTGTTAAAATAAATGAATGTGGAGAGTGAAATGAATGAATATAACAATTTACGATGTGGCACGTGAGGCGAATGTTTCGATGGCAACTGTTTCTCGTGTTGTTAATGGAAACCCCAATGTGAAGCCTGTGACTAGAAAGAAAGTGCTGGATGTTATTAAACAATTGGGATACCGCCCAAATGCTGTGGCTAGAGGCTTAGCGAGTAAGAAGACAACGACGGTTGGTGTGATGATTCCTGATATTTCAAATGTATTTTATGCAGAGTTGGCGCGTGGAATTGAAGATATCGCAACGATGTATAAATATAATATTATTCTTAGCAATTCTGATGAAAATGAAGATAAGGAATTGCAAGTATTGAATACGTTACTTGGCAAGCAAGTGGATGGTATTATTTATATGGGAGAGCGTATATCGGAGCAATTACAAGAAGAATTTGATCGTTCACCTGCGCCTGTTGTTTTGGCGGGTTCTGTGGATGCAGCGAATAAAATTGCATCGGTTAATATTGATTATAAACAAGCGAGTTATGAGGCTGTTTCCCGCTTTACAAAGAACGGTCATAAAAAAGTAGCATTCATCAGTGGCTCTTTGGATGAGCCGGTAAATAGTGAGTTAAAATTGGGCGGGTATCGTGAAGCACTGAAAGAGGCTAAAATTAAATTTAATGAGGATTATGTGTTAGAAGCGGCTTATAACTATGAAGCTGGCGTGAAAGCTTGGGCACAATTAAGTAGCTTGAAAGCAACTCCTGACGCGATTTATGTGGCGGATGACGAACTGGCGATGGGTGTTTTGAATGCTGCACTTGATGCTGGTGTGAAAGTACCAGAAGAGCTTGAAATCGTGACATCAAATAATACAAAATTGACATTGATGGCGCGCCCACAGTTATCTACAGTGGTTCAACCGCTCTATGATATTGGTGCTGTAGCCATGCGTTTATTGACGAAACTGATGGCCAATGAAGAAGTAGAAGAAAAAACGGTTATTTTACCTCATAGTGAAAAAATGCGCGGAACAACACGTTAAAATTCAAGAAAAGTCGAGTAGATCGGTAATAGATTTGCTCGGTTTTTTCAGATGTGCATCTTGACATCTGTTTCGGGCTATGTTAAAAATAGAAGTACAATATTATATCGAAAAGCTATGAACGGACGAAGTAGTCGCTTATCCCTGTTACAAGAGAGCTGGTGGTCGCTGTAAACCAGTACAAATGAGTTGGACGAATTACATCCTGGAGCATATTTGCATTTGCAAACGGTTTTTGCCGTTATCTTAATGAAGTGAGGAAGATTTTTTCCTAAGTTGGGTGGTACCACGTATATTTTGCGTCCCTTCGTCAATTGACGAAGGGGCTTTTTTGTTTTAATCATGAGAAGGAGTGAGTTTGAGATGAATATTATTGATGAACTAGAGTGGCGCGGTGCTATTTACCAGCAAACAGATGAAGAGGGACTTCGCGAATTAACGGAAAAGGAATCTATTTCTTTGTACTGTGGTATTGACCCAACCGGCGATTCGATGCATATTGGGCATTTAATTCCATTCATGATTTTGCGTCGTTTCCAAAACAAGGGGCATCGTCCAATTATTTTAGTTGGTGGAGCGACGGGATCGATTGGTGACCCAAGTGGTAAGAAAGAAGAACGTCAATTACAATCGATTGAACAAGTAAATAAGAACGTAGAGAGCCTACGTAGTCAGCTTGAAACGATTTTTGATTTTTCTGGTGACAATGGTGCAATTATGGTGAATAACTATGACTGGACAAAAGATTTGACAGTGCTAGACTTTTTGCGGGATTTTGGTAAAAATTTCAATGTCAATACGATGTTAGCGAAAGATATTGTGGCTAATCGTTTAGAAGTAGGGATTTCGTTCACGGAATTTTCGTACCAAATTTTACAGGCAATGGATTACAATGAGCTATATGAAAATCACAATTGTCGCTTGCAAATTGGTGGTAGCGATCAATGGGGAAATATTACAGCTGGACTTGATTTAATTCGTAAAAAACAGGGCGAGGGCTCAAAAGCGTTCGGTCTAACGATTCCATTGTTAACGAAAGCAGATGGCACGAAATTTGGTAAAACAGAGGGTGGCGCGATTTGGCTGAACCCAGAAAAAACAACGCCATACGAGTTTTATCAGTTCTGGATTAATACAGATGATCGTGATGTTGTGAAATACTTGAAATACTTCACGTTCCTAGATCAAGGAGAAATTAGCGATTTAGAATCAGCTGTGAAATTGGAGCCACATCGCCGTGCAGCGCAACGCTCTTTAGCGGCTGAAATGACACGTTTTATTCATGGGCAAGCCGCGCTAGATCAGGCGATTAAGATTTCAGAAGCGTTATTTAGTGGGGATGTAAAAGTGTTAACGGCTGATGAGATTGAGCAAGGATTTAAGGACGTTCCGACATTTGAAGCGGGGCAAGAGGAGAAACTGCTTGTTGATTGGTTAGTGGAGCTAGGTATTGAGCCTTCGAAGCGTCAATCACGTGAAGATATTGGAAACGGCGCAATTTACATTAATGGTGAACGTGTACAAGATCTTGAAAAAGTTGTGACGAAAGCAGATCGTGTGGAAAATCGCTTTACTATTGTTCGTCGTGGTAAGAAAAAATATTTTTTGGTGCGTTATGTCTGAGAAGTTACGCTTAACTCCCATGGCAAAAGAGCGTTTTGCTGATTTTGCTGAGTCGCTTAGTGTTGGTTATGCGAAGGATCAAGCGGATGCTGGGATATGGGCACGCGAAGAAGCGTTATTTAAAGCGAGAATGACAACGATGGAGCTACTTCCAGATGGTGTTCGGACCAAGAATCATTTTCTGTGGGAAGTAATGCAAGGAGAGGAATGTATCGGAACACTATGGGTTTTTCAAGAGGAAAAAACTTATTTTATTTACGATATCCTAATTTTTGAAGCGTTTCAGAACAAAGGCCTTGGAAGTGCGTTGCTGGACTTGTTAGAAGAGCAGGCAAGAGAACGAGGCATTACCGAGATTTCTTTGCATGCCTTTGCACATAATAAGCGGGCAGTCCATGTGTATAAGAAAATGGGGTTTGAAATAGTCGATATTACGATGAGAAAATATATATAGAAGAGAGAACTCTGGCATATTGTTATGTCAGGGTTTTTTTGTAACAAAAAAACATCTGATGCAAGAGGCGCCAGATGTTTTCGAATGATTAACGTGAATAGAATTCTACGATAAATGCTTCGTTGATTTCAGCATGTAATTCTGAGCGTTCTGGCAGGCGACTTAATGTACCTGTCAATTTCTCAGCATCGAAAGTTAGGTATTCAGGCACGAATGCCGCAACATCTAAGCTCTCAGCGATTGCTGATAATTTAAGAGATTTTTCGCGAACACTGATTACTTGACCAGGTGAAACTTGGTAAGATGGGATGTCTACGCGTTTTGAATCTACTAAAATGTGACCGTGGTTTACTAATTGACGTGCTGCACGACGAGTGCGAGCAAGACCTAAACGATATACCACGTTGTCAAGGCGTTGTTCAAGTAAGATCATGAAGTTCTCACCGTGTTTACCTTGTAATTTGCCAGCTTTTACGAACGTATTTTTGAATTGACGTTCTGTTAAACCGTACATGTGACGTAATTTTTGTTTCTCTGCTTGTTGTAAACCGTACTCAGAGATTTTTTTACGTTGTGTCGGACCATGTTGCCCTGGAGCATACGGACGACGTTCTAATTCTTTACCTGTTCCTGAAAGTGATAATCCCAAACGACGGGAAATCTTCCAGCTTGGACCTGTATAACGAGCCATTGATTGACTCCTCCTTTAAATTTGTTTTAGCATAAAACAAACAAGTGTGACCAACCAAATACGTGCAGTTTATCTTCATGTATCTTCGCCCTTGCAGCAGCAGGTTACAGGATACACCACGAAAAAAATCGGGGATAAACAACGGTCATATTCATCATCACTCAAGCTGCATTTTACACGCTTTCTAGTATAGTACATTTTGCATATGCTTGTCAAACTTTATTGTATGGATGCTTTTAAAATGTTGACTATTTGCTCTAAGTATTGCTGGTCGGTTTCGCCAAATCGATTTAAAGAGGGGCTATCGACATCTAAAACACCGAGCAATTTTCCATCGTGGACAATGGGAATGACAATCTCTGAGTTGGATGCGGCGTCACAGGCAATATGTCCTGGGAAATCATGAACATTTTGAACAATATAGGTTTTTTGCTCCGAGGCAGCACTTCCGCAAACGCCACGGCCTAGCGGAATACGGATACATGCAGGTAGACCTTGAAATGGTCCGAGAACGAGCTGGTTGCTTGCTTCTTCATACAAATAGAACCCTACCCAGTTAATGTCGGTTAATGCTTGGTTTAGGAGCGCCGACACGTTGCTTATATTGGCAATGAAATTTGGTTCTCCAGCGATCATTGCTTCGACTTGTTTGACGCATAATTGATAATTTTCTGCTTTAGTTCCAGTGAATTTTGGAATTTCGATCATTTTTTTCACCACTTTTTCATTATTTTTGGTTTTAAATAAGGCAAATACAGCGGAATCGTGTTAGAATAGTGTATGTGTATAATGAATCAGTATAGCATGGATTTGTTATTTGTACTTAATGAATCGATTTAAAAAATAGAGATAATGGAATAATAGGAGGAAAAGACATGTTTGTTTGGTATTTAGTCGGCTTTGTAGTTATTGTGGCCGTTGTTTTTGCAGTTGGATACATAATGAAGAAAAAGCATTATCAACGAATCAATGAGCTTGAAGCGCAAAAAATAGAATTGATGGAGCGTCCTGTTATTGATGAACTGACGAAGGTGAAGAAGCTGAGGCTTACTGGACAAACGGAGGACTTGTTTGAGTCTTGGCGTGACTCGTGGGATGACATTGCGACGAAGTTATTTCCTAACTTAGAGGAATATATTCTTGGCGCGGAGCAACATACGGATCGTTATCAGTTCCGCCAAGCAACGCAGATGGAAAACCAGGTGGAACAGGTAATTCATGAAATTGATACGCAAATGAAGCAAATTTTGCGAGGTTTGAAGGAATTGCTAGCTAGTGAGGAACGCAATGCGCAGGATATTCGGATGGCAAAAGATAAGTTTACGACATTGCGACGCGAAGTTTTGAGTAATGGTTATAAACTGGGTGATGCGCTACATGGCGTGGAAGGCGAGTTAGATACGATTGCGGAGAATTTGAATCGATTCGATATGTTGACAGATCAAGGGGACTATTTGGAAGCGCGCGAAACGGTGCTCAATGTGCAGCATGACCTCGAGAAGTTGGGGACAAGATTGGAGAAAATCCCGGTGTTGCTTCGTGAGAGTGATGTTATTTTGCCAGAGGAGATGGGCAAATTACAAGCCGGTTATGATGAAATGGTTCAACAAGGCTATTTTTTGGAGCAGTTACAACTAGCCGCGGAATTAGGACGAATGAGCGATCGCGTATCTGATTTGAAAGAAAAAATTGTGGCAGGAGAGCTTGAAGCTGTGGAAGCTGGTGTGGCAGAATTGCATACAGAAATCAATTTGTTTTATGATACGCTCGAGCATGAAGTTGAAGCGCGCCATTTTGTGAAGGAAAACCGTATTGTTGTGGAAGCGAAGTTGGAGAAGCAGCTGGATGTTTCGGACGCGTTAGCAGAACAGATTAAAGAAGTAAAGCAGACGTATCATATGACCGAAGAGGACTTGGCGAGTTATTTAAAAATTGCCAGTCAGTTAGAGTCACAGAAAGAGCAGTTGGCAGCTGTCACGGAGCGGCTTTCGGAGGTGAAAATCGCATACTCGGCGGCAGAAGATGCTTTAAAGGAAATCGATGCAGTTGTATCCAGTGTTTCTTTGGGGCAAGATGCATTTTCAGAAGAACTGCGCTCATTGCGAAAAGATGAGTTGGAGGCGCGAGAAGATGCGGATAGAATGCGTCGGGCGATTTTGAATTTGAACCGCAAATTAGATCGTGAGCGACTTCCTGGTAAGCCAGAGGATTATTTAGCGCTCTGTGCGCACATGGAACAGTCGATTTCGAAGTTGGAAGAGAAACTGGAAGAGAAGCCGTTAAATATGAAATCAGTAAACCATGAGTGGCAAGTTGCGCGAGAAGATCTAGATCACTTGACTGAAAAAGCGGATGAAATGATTGATAATGCACATATCGTGGAACATGTCATCCAGTATGCGAACCGATATCGTTTGCAAACACCGGAACTTGCGGTTGCGTTGCGTCAAGCCGAAGACCATTTTTACGATGATTATCAATATAAGAAAGCGCTGGAGCTTGCGGTGACAGCATTGGAGAAAGTAGAACCAAATGCCTTTAAGAAAATTGAGAAAGCGTATGAAATGAAGATAAATGTGGATGAAGTAGAGGAAATCGAGTAGTGAGAATTTACGTCTTAATCCGTGGAAGAAGGATGGGGCGTTTTTCTTTTGGGAAGTCGTATGATAAAATAATGAATGAATATTAATGCATGGAGGCTTTTGGATGATTTATTTTGATAATAGCGCGACAACGAAGCCACTTGATGCTTGTGTGGAGACCTATACAAAAGTAGCGACGAATTATTTTGGGAATCCGTCTTCGTTACATGGTTATGGGGCAAAGGTTAGCGAGTTGCATGAACAGGCGCGGGTTCTTGTAGCGGGAATGCTTGGGGTATTGCCGGAAGAGATTATTTTTACTTCTGGTGGAACGGAAAGCAACAATATGGCGCTAAAAGGGGTTGCGGATTTTTATCGTGGTCGTGGAAAACACATTATTACGACTGCTATTGAGCATCCGTCTATTCAAAATGCGATGCAACATTTAGAAGGACAAGGCTTTGAAATAACGCGATTACCAGTTACTGCTACTGGGGTTATATCGGTAGAGGACTTAAAAATGGCGCTTCGTGATGATACGATTTTAGTTTCGGTGATGCATGTGAACAATGAAGTTGGTTCTATACAACCGATTCAAGCGATTGCAGATTTTTTGAAGACACGTGCACAGACATTTTTCCATGTAGACCATGTGCAGGGATTAACGAAGGTGGCGCTGGATGTTGCTGGGGTAGATTTAGTTAGTATTTCTGGCCATAAGATACATGGTTTGAATGGTACAGGTGTTTTAATAAAGAAGAAGCACGTTTCGTTGTTGCCGCTTTTAGATGGTGGTGGACAGGAATTTGGCTTGCGTAATGGGACGGAGAATACAGCTGGGGTGGTCGCTTTTGCAAAGGCTCTGCGGATTGGGCTGGAAAACCAGGAAGCACATCTAATAGACTTGGAAGCGATTCGAGATTATTTGTTGGATTCGCTTGCTGAAATTCCAGAAGTATCGATTCATACGGATAAAAAACAAGCGGCACCGCATATTTGTTGTTTTTCAGTTGTCGGGCATCGAGGGGAAGTTCTCGTTCATGCGTTGGAGGAATATGAGGTGTATGTTTCGACAACAAGTGCGTGTTCATCGCGTGCCAAACTTGCTAGTAGTACATTGAAGGCAATGCGAGTGACAGATGAAGAGGCTGTTGGCGCTGTTCGTGTGAGTTTATCTTACCAAAATACGCTGGCTGAGGCAGAGCGTTTTATAGTAGCAATACAAACAATTATCAAAAATTTAAACGAAGTGGTGAAATGATGGAGTATGATCGTATAGTTGTTCGGTACGGAGAATTGTCAACAAAAGGCCGAAATCGGAAACAGTTTATTAAGAAATTAGCGCATAATGTGAAACGAGCGATTGCAGATTTTCCAGAAGTGAAAGTCTTTGGTGAACGCGACCGGATGTATTTATTATTGAATGGTGCCGACGATCAAGTTGTTTTGGAGCGGCTAAGGCCGATTTTTGGCATTCAGTCTTTTAGTCCGGCGGTTCGAGTACCTCAAGATTTAGAAGAGATGAAGCAGGCTGGATTGTCACTTGTTCGTGCGATGCATCAGACGGGCGGAACTTTCAAGGTCAATGCGCGGCGTGCAGATCGTTCGTTTGAGTTGGATACGAATGGGATTAACCATGAGCTTGGCGGATTTATTTTGCAACATATCGATGATTTACGTGTTGATGTGAGAAATCCAGATGTGAAGCTGCTTGTGGATGTCCGAAGTGAGGGGATTTTCTTGTCGTGTCAGACGATTCAGGGCGCTGGTGGCTTACCAGTGAGTTCTTCAGGTCGCGCGATGTTAATGCTTTCTGGTGGAATCGATAGTCCTGTTGCTGGCTATTTGGCAATGAAGCGTGGTGTGGAAGTGGAGGCGGTGCATTTTCATAGCCCACCGTATACAAGTGAGCGCGCGAAGCAGAAAGCCGTTGATTTGGCTGGGAAATTAGCGCAGTATAGTGGCCAGGTACAGATGCATGTTGTACCATTTACTGCGATTCAAGAAATGATTAAAAAGCAGATTCCAGAAGGCTATACGATGACGGTGACTCGGCGCATGATGCTTAGGATTACAGATGCATTACGTCGACGCCACGAAGGTTTAGCGATTGTGAATGGTGAGAGTTTGGGGCAGGTCGCGAGTCAGACACTTGAGAGCATGTTAGCGATTAATGATGTGACGACAACGCCGATTATTCGCCCAGTTGTATCGATGGATAAAAATGAAATTATTACTATTGCTCAAGCGATTGATACGTATGATATTTCGGTACAACCGTTTGAAGATTGTTGTACGATTTTTACACCACCTTCTCCAAAAACACGTCCGAAATTAGAGAAAGTAGAGCGTTATGAGAGTTTTATTGATTTTGAGGCGATGATTCGAGAAGCCGTAACTGCAACGGAAACTTTTTCGGTGGAAGTTGCGAATTTAAATAAAGTACAGGATGAATTTTCAGATCTGTTTTAAAAAGAGACGATGTCAAGTGTGGCATCGTTTTTCGTGATTATGTTTTATATATAACTAACAGGGTAAGGTTTATATAGAGGTGAGGAAACGTTTTTGCTAATGCATCATTGGTTTGAGTATACAAGGAGGTTAGAAAATGGTGGATAATAAAGGCAAGAAAGATCAGCTAGCAGCTTCTGATGTCAAAGAAGCAACAGAAAATTTGAAGGATGCTGCTAAAAAGAAATCGGATAAATAAAAACAATGTATAAGGCCGTTCCTAGGAGCGGCTTTTTCAATGTATTTTGATTCGTATTTGTGAATATGGTTTTGCATATAAAATGATGTAAATATACATTATTCATGCATAAAATAGTTTTATTTTTTTATAAAAAACCATTTGACATTATAAATATACAAGTCTATAATAAGTTTTATCATAAAAAAATAAGAAGGGTGGGAAAATCATGAAAGTATCGATTATTGGAGCAACGGGTTATGGAGGGCTTGAATTACTTCGACTGTTGTATCAACATCCGCATGTGGAGATTGTATCCTTGCATAGTTTCTCCACTCAGACGGAAGATATTTCAAGTTTTTATCCGCATTTACATACGGTGTATCATCACGAGTTAGCTGAGATTGATGCAGCCAAAATTGCAGAGGAGAGTGATGCGGTTTTTCTTGCTACGCCTAGCGGGGTTGCGAAGGAGGCAGCACAACCGTTTATCGATGCCGGGATGAAGGTAATTGATTTATCTGGGGATTTTAGATTATCGAAGGAGAAATATGAGAAGTGGTATAATAAGGATGCTGCACCGATTGCTTACTTGAATCAAGCAGAATATGGTTTAGCGGAATGGCGAGAAAACGTGGATACGACGTTTATTTCGAATCCGGGGTGCTATGCGACAGCAACTTTACTCGGTTTGGCCCCACTTGTGATACACGGTAAGGTGGAGGCGGATTCAATTATTGTTGATGCGAAATCGGGTATTTCTGGGGCAGGTAAGACGCCAAGTGCGAACACGCATTTTCCAGAGACGAATGAGAACATGACACTGTATCGGATGAATCAACATCAGCATATCCCAGAAATTATTAGGCAACTGCGAGTATGGGATGCGGGGATTGACGCGATTACATTCTCAACGTCGCTTATTCCAGTGACACGAGGCATTTTTGCAACCATTTATGTGCGAGCAAAAGGAGTAACGTCGACAGATGAGCTACTGGCGTTATACCGAGAAAGTTATGAAGGAAAGCCATTTGTGCGTATTCAGGACCGAGATGTTTATCCAACGCTTAAGCAGGTGACGGCTTCGAATTTCTGTGATATTGGGCTTTGTTATAATGAGCGGACGAATATGATTACGATTGTTGTAGTGATTGATAATTTGGTTAAGGGGGCTGCGGGACAAGCGATTCAGAATTTGAATTTGATGGCTGGGTTTGATGAGACGGCCGGGCTTGATTTTATACCGGTTTATCCTTGATTTAGGGGGAAATGTGATGGAGAAATTATTGGAAAAAGAGGATTGGATAACGGTGGAAAATGGTACAATCGCAACTCCACTAGGGTTTTATGCAGACGGCAAGCATTGTGGGTTAAAGCGTAAAAAGAAAGATATCGGCATTATTTTTTCGGAAACACCAGCAGAGTCAGCGGCGGTTTATACGATGAACCAAATGCAAGCAGCGCCGATTTTTATAACAAAGGATAGCTTGGCGGCGAATCAGACATTGCAGGCAATTGTTGTGAATAGTGGTGTTGCGAACGCATGTACAGGGAAACGAGGTTTGGAAGATGGTTTTGCAATGCGAGCGATGGCAGCAAAACATCTAGGGGTTGAAGAAACGAGTGTTGCAGTAGCCTCAACCGGCGTAATCGGTGACTATTTGCCAATGGAAAAATTGGCGACGGGAATCGCAGCGTTAGAGTTGAAATCAGGCATTAGCAGTGATTTTCATGAAGCAATATTAACAACGGATACAGTACAAAAAGAACTTACACTACAAGCAGAAATCGGCGGTAAGGTCATTACGATATCGGGCGTGGCAAAAGGTTCTGGAATGATTCATCCGAATATGGCAACGATGCTTTCGTTCATCACGACAGATGCAGCTGTCTCGGCTGAATTATTGCAAAAATTACTAAAACAAAAAGTAGACCAAACTTTCAATCAAATAACGGTGGATGGTGATACGTCAACGAATGATATGGTCATCGTGATGGCTAATGGTTGCGCTGGAAATACAGCCTTTTCTGATGGCACGCCAGAATTTATCGCATTTGCAAAAATGTTTTATGCAGTTTGTCAGCATTTAGCGAAAAGTATTGCAAGAGATGGAGAAGGTGCTACGAAACTCATCGAAGCACGAGTCAAAGGGGCAACATCAAAAGAAGACGCTCGAATGATTGCGAAGCAGATTGTATCTTCTAGCCTTGTGAAAACCGCAATGTTTGGTGAGGATGCAAATTGGGGTCGGATTATTTGCGCAATTGGCTACAGTGGGGGACGTTTTTCACCAGATAATATTACGATTAAAATTGGCGATACAGTTATTCTAGAAAAAAGTGAGACGGCGAATTATGCGCCAGATTTACTTGCAAGTTATTTGCAAACGGAAAATATTTTAATCGAGGTCAATCTGCATAGTGGCTTGGAAGACGGGGTGGCTTGGGGATGCGACTTGAGCTATGATTATGTCAAAATAAATGCGTGTTATCGGACATGATATAAGGGGTGAATGAGATGAGTGGCATTATTGTTGTGAAAATTGGTGGCATCGCGGGAAGTCATCTACATGAAGGTTTTTTCAATCAGATTAAAACGTGGCAAAAGAATGGTAAGCAGGTCGTTCTTGTTCATGGGGGCGGTGTGCAGATTAATAGAATGATGGAGGCTCTGCAGATTCCAGTTGAAACAAAGGCGGGATTGCGAGTTACAACGAAAGAGACGCTCGCGGTAACGAAAATGGTCTTGATTGGACAAGTGCAACCGGAAATTGTAACGGCACTTTTAGAGCAACACATCTCGGCGATTGGTTTACACGCGGGTGATACAGGCTTGATGCAAGCAGAGCAATTATCAGATGGCGACCTTGGATTTGTTGGTGAAATCACACATGTAGAGACGGATTTAATTCAAAGCTTAACTGCGAAAAAAATCGTTCCAGTCATTGCTCCTCTTGGCTTAGCAACGGCAACACAATGGCTAAATGTCAACGCAGATTTAGCTGCATGTGCGGTAGCAGTAGCACTTCAAGCAGAACAATTAATTTTACTGACGGATGTTGCTGGTGTTCTTGATGCGGGAGAAATGATGGAACATATTGACGTTACGGACTTGGATGATTTATTCGCAACAGACGTTATCACAGGCGGGATGATTCCAAAGCTTAAAAGTGCGAAAAATGCTGTCATACAAGGCGTTGGGCAAGTAGCTATTACGAATGAAATCACAAAAAAGGGGACAATAATAAGCGAAGGAGTGAAGATAGGATGAGTAATTTATTTCCAACGTACGCTAAATTTCCTATCGAAATTGTAGAAGGAAAGGGAACCGTTGTGAAAGACGCAAATGGGAAGACGTATCTGGACTTTACATCAGGCATTGCTGTATGTAATTTGGGGCATTGTCACGAAATAGTTCTAGACGCTGTGCAAAAACAGCTTAGCCAAATTTGGCATACATCGAACCTATTTGAAAGTAATATTCAAGAGCAAGTAGCGACAAAGCTAACGGCAAATAGTGAGCGTGTCGTGTTTTTCTGTAATAGTGGGGCTGAGGCTAATGAAGCTGCGTTAAAATTAGCTAAAAAACATACAGGTCGCGATGAAATTATCACATTTCAGCAGTCGTTTCACGGCCGAACAATCGCAACGATGACAGCGACGGGGCAAGGGAAAATACATGATGGTTTTGGTGCACTTCTCCCAGGTTTTACATACTTACCATACAATGATTTAGATATGCTAAAGAATACGATTTCGGCAAAAACAGCAGCGGTTATGCTAGAAGTTATTCAAGGCGAAGGCGGAGTTCTTCCGGCAACACGAGAATTTCTAGCTGGAGCATCCGAACTATGCCAAAAACATGGTGCCTTACTTATTATCGATGAAGTTCAAACTGGAATGGGCCGTACTGGAAAACGTTTTGCATTTGAGCATGCAGGCATTGAACCAGACATTTTTACACTGGCAAAAGGGCTTGGTAACGGCTTGCCTGTAGGCGCAATGGTTGGATCATCCGAGCTGGCTGCAACATTTGGACCTGGCGTTCACGGCTCGACATTTGGTGGGAATAAAATCGCGATGGCGGCGGCGGATGCGGTGATTGATATTATTTTTGATGAGGCATTCCTGGCTGATGTAGCCGAAAAAGGAGTTTTTTTTCAACAGCTTCTTGCCGAAAAACTGGCCACGCATGTCGTTGGAATTCGTGGAAATGGATTGATGATCGGGATTGAATTAGAAACAGAGGCAGGATCTGCTGTCAAGGCGCTACAAGAACAAGGATTGCTGACATTAACGGCTGGGTTGAATGTATTGCGAATTCTACCACCATTAACGGTGACGAAAGAAGAACTATTACATGCAGCGAATTTGATAGAATCCGTTTTAATAAAACAGGAAGTAGGGATGCAATAATGGTATATCCTAAAGAAGCAACTAAAGGAAAAGATATGTTGAGCTTGTTGGAATGGAGCAACGAAGAGATTGAAGAATTGGTGCAGTTAGCGCTGGCGATTAAGACAAATCCGGCGCATTATAGCCATACTTTAAGTGGTCAGATTTTAGGAATGATTTTTGATAAGTCATCGACGCGGACGAGGGTTTCTTTTGAAGCAGGGATGTTGCAATTAGGTGGACAGGCGATTGTAATGTCCTCAAAGGAATTGCAGATTGGGCGTGGTGAGCCGATTAAAGATACAGCGCACGTTTTGAGCGAGTATATCAATGCCGTAATGATTCGCACGTTTAGCCATGAAGGTGTAGAGGAGCTTGCTGAGCACGCATCGATTCCAATTATTAATGGGCTGACAGATTTGCACCATCCATGTCAAGCACTTGCCGACTTGCTGACAATTTTAGAAGTGAAACATACATTTGATGGGGTAAAGCTTGCGTATATTGGAGATGGAAATAACGTTTGCCATTCCTTATTACTTGCCGCAGCTATGGTTGGATTAGATATTTCGTGTGCAATGCCTGCAGGATATGAGCCGAATCCGCAAGTTCTAGATCAAGCGCTACAGCTTGCTACTAAAACAGGTGCAAAAATACAAATCACAACCGATCCAGTTGTTGCGGTTACTGATGCTGACTTTGTATATACAGACGTCTGGACGAGCATGGGACAAGAACAAGAAAATGCAAAACGTTTGGCTGATTTTGAAGGTTATGCTGTGACAAAAGGACTAGTAGTGCATGCAAAAGCAGATTATCACTTTCTCCACTGCTTGCCGGCGCATCGTGAGGAAGAAGTTTCCTCTGAGGTTATCGATGGGAAACACTCCCTTGTCTACCAACAAGCTGGAAATAGACTTCATGCGCAAAAAGCTTTATTGGTGATGATTTTAGGATAAGTTGAGGAAGTTCTAAATAAACTCGTTGTATTTTATTTGACAGTTCCTATACAGAACGATAGAATGGAAATGTATGGGAACGTTTAAAATATTAATGGGAGGATGGTTAGGAATGGAGCGTATGATAGCGGTTTTCAAGCGCTTCCAAATAAACACAAACTATTTTACTATTCTGAATGAAATTGGAAGTATCAAACTCAAAGTACAAGATGACAAGATACCTAGATTTATTCATACTATAAACACAGAAACGGATTTTCGAGCGGCTCTCAGCCCATCAGCGGATTATGTGGAGATAACAAGAACCTAAAATGATAGAAAAAGATAACCTTGGAGATATTCTGAGGTTATTTTTTATGGGGAAGGTGCTTTTCTTAAGTGGTGGATGTATGGTAGGATAGACGAATAATAGAATTAAAGTAGTGGAGTGATAAAATTGGAAATCAAAGTGAAATATGCATCAAATCAAGAAGCAAGGCTAAATAAAATCGAACAAGGAGATTGGATTGATTTATACGCGAATGAGGAGGTGCATCTAGCAGCTGGTGATTACAAATTAATCGATCTTGGTGTTGCAATGGAGTTACCAGAAGGGCATGAAGCGCATGTTGTACCACGTTCTAGTACGTATAAGCATTTTGGTATTATTCAAACCAATAGTATGGGAGTTATTGATGAAAGCTACTGTGGTGAGAATGATTTCTGGAAATTCCCGGCAATCGCAATGCGCGACACCGTTATCGAAAAAGGTGACCGAATTTGTCAGTTTAGAATTATGGCCAAGATGCCAGAAGTTCGCATCGCTGAAGTTACAACTCTTGGAAATGCGGATCGTGGTGGTATTGGCTCAACTGGGAAAAAATAAACGAACAGAGAGAACTTTTAGAGTGATATATAGGTATCGCATCTTTATTTCTGACTAGTTAGGGGAGTAATCAGGCCATGCAAAAAGTAGAAATCAGTTATTATTGCTTGTGCGATGACGAAAATATCGAGCTCGAAATTTTTAAATGTTTCCATCAAAACATGCTTAAAAAGGAGCATCTCGATTATAGTAATGTGGAAGTTGAGACTCAGTTGTACATAAAATCAGACTCGGAAATCCCGTTTTTAGAAAATAAACTTGTGCATGCAGAACTTGAAGCAAAAGGATTAAAGGTTTAGACTGTAGAAAAACTACTTCACATGATGTCCCACCAAACTTCAGCGTGTCAACAAATGCTTAGTTTCTAGGCAAAAATGAGTACAAGCGCGGAGCGTACTAGAGTACGTGAGCACTGGAACGGAGTTTTTAACGACGAAAATGAGTGTTTGTTGACACGCTGGATTAAAGGTTTTGCCTATCGTTATTGTTAATGGTATGATTAGGAGGCGCGGAGGATTGCTCAGCCCAGACGAGTTATCAGCTATTCTTAACGTGGGCATAAGTATCCAGATAGATGCGTTTTGAAGCAGAGAAGTTTTGCGAGAATCTAGAATCATACTAGCGAATGCGACATAAAGTGAAATATTTAATATCGAGAGGTTGATTAAATTGGCGGCAAAAAGATATACGGATGAATATTTGATAGAAGAAGTGAATCGGATTACAAAAGTACTTGGCAGGCCACCAATCGGAGCAGCATCAGAATTCCCAGGCGTTGGAGCAGCGACAAAAAGCTTCGGTTCATGGGAAGAATTTTTGAATGCGGCAGGTTTATCGTTAGTAGCTCCTGAAGGCGAAGGACAGGAGATTAAAGAGCGTTACATTAAAGAGGCAAAAGAAATTATCAGAATCCTAGGTAGAACACCAAAAATGACGGATTTTGACGATTATCGTATAGTTAAGTATTATTTTGGTAGTTGGCAAGATTTTAAAGATGCGTGGGAAAAATAAACAAACGGGCGCGATTTCAGACATTTGGAATCGTGCTTTTTGATAAAAATATAAGCTTGTTTGCCATTGTATGAATCGGCGAACAAGCTTATATTTTTAGATGTTACAGGAAATTACGCTTTACTTTATCCCAGAATGAATTATTGTGCAATTTGATAATGTTGACAAATCGATCGCCAACTTCTAACTTAATTTCCTCTACATGTTGAATGCTAAGTGCTTCGGAATCCATGCCCATAATCGGGAAGTCATTCACGCCATTCGCTCGCATATCAAGACGCAATTTACGTTTTGGGCTCAAAATAAATGAAGAGCCAAGAGTACGGAAGCGGTTATTATTAATGGAAGCGAGCTCACTAACTTGCATCGATGGCAGTAATGGATCGACAATCGAGCCATTAATTGATTTGTTATAAGCCGTACTTCCAGTTGGTGTTGAAATGACCATGCCATCGCCACGGAACGTTTCAAACAGACTATCATTAATATATACATCAATTTGTAGCGTACGAATAATCGAGGAGCGGATATTGAACTCATTTAGAACATAAAAAGCTTTTGAATTGTTCACCGTGCCGTAAATGGTTGGGTAACGGCGAACAAGCCAGCGATCTTCTGCTGCAGCTTTAATAATTTCATCAATTTGGTGTACGTGAAAATCGCAATATTGTCCAAGTTGTTCTGTCAAGGCGATACCTGCATATAAACAATCGGAACGGAAACCAGTTTCGCGCACGGATTTCAAGAAGGCCCCATCGCCACCGATACTAATAATCGCCGTTGCTACTTCGAAATCATCAGTCACTTCAAAACCATATTCTTTGGTTACTTTTTTTAGTTCATCAGCATGTTTCTGTAATTCTTCTGTTTTACGATAAGAAAAGTAAAAAATTGTTTCAGCCATACTAAAAACCTCCAGAGTTCTTAATTAATTCAATCTCCATCTCATTATAACACGAATGCTCACTACTAATCTTGTAAAAAATAAGAATTTTTCAAGTTTCGCTGTAAAAAGTGTTCATTTTCCGTTATGATAGTGCTATGGTAATAAAAAAGGGGGAAAAATTGTGAATGCAAAAAGATGGATTGCGATTGGTATTGTCGCAGCGTTATTAGTAGTAAGCGGGATTACAAAGATTACGAGTACGCTCTTAGCAAGCGATGACGAGTATACAATGTCGTGGGCAGAATCATTAGCGGCGATGGACTCAGAAATGACTGAACTAGTACTTGAGGATGGTAATACAGATAAACGGATTGCGGTGCTTCATATTGATGGTGCTATTCAAGACACCGGTTCGAGTGATTCGCTTTTTGGAGGTAGTGAAGGTTATAATCATTCAGATTTCATGGATCAATTGGAGCAAATTCGTGAAGATGGTACAGTTGCCGGCGTTGTTTTAAACGTGAATTCACCAGGTGGTGGCGTTGTGGAATCGGCCCAAATTCGCGATAAAATTTTACAGATAAAAAAAGAGAAGAAGTTGCCAGTTTATGCTTCATTTGGTAGCATGGCGGCCTCAGGCGGTTATTACGTCTCCGCGCCAGCCGACAAGATTTTTGCGAGTCCAGAAACGCTAACAGGCTCCATTGGTGTTATTATGCAAGGATATGATTTCAGTGAGTTGATGAAAAAAGTTGGGATTTCCGATAATACGATCAAAAGTGGCGAATTCAAAGACATTATGAGTTCCTCACGACCAATGACAGCGGAAGAAAAAGCGATTATGCAGTCGATGATTGATGATTCTTACGGTGAATTTGTGAAAGTCGTGGCGCAAGGTCGTGGCATGACAGAAGCCGAAGTCCGCAAAATTGCAGATGGTCGGATTTATGATGGTCGTCAAGCGAAGGCAAATGGTTTGATCGATGCATTCGGCTATGAAGAACAAACGCTGGATGCACTGAAGAAAGACAAAAACTTAAAAGGTGCAGAAGTATTCGAATATGATTCGAGTGGTGGCGGTTTTGCTTCACTATTCTCTACATCGGTCAGCCAAATTGTTGGTCAAAAAAGTGAGGCACATCAAGCGCTACAATTGATGAATATGATGGAAGCACCACGTTTGATGTATTTATATGGTAAATAAAGGAGGAGTTCAAATGGAACAGGAAACGTTGCAACATACGGAGCGTCCAGTTTTTAAATATGAGCCTCCAAAAGATGAAAAAATTGGCTTCCCATCGCAATATTACGCAGGATTTTGGATTCGTTTTATGGCTTATTTGGTTGATTTGCTCGCAACAACGGCAGTTACTGCAATCTTAATTAGCCCAGTTTTTCGGCTAGCAGATTGGAAAATGGATGGCTCGTTTTTCGCGATTTATGGTGCGCTCGTGACAGTCGCTTTTCTTGCCTATTTTATCGTGATGACAAAAGTTTGGGGGCAGACGCTTGGAAAAATGATTTTCGGCATTCGTGTTATTTCACTGAAAACAGAGAAGTTGACGTGGGGAACGGTATTATTTCGCGAAGGTGCTCTGCGGTTCGTCACCTCAGTTGTTTGGGGATTATACGTCGTCTGTGCGTTTACGCCGAAAAAGCAAGGTATTGCAGATTTGTTAGAAGGAACAGCAGTTGTACATGAAGGGTATTTGAAATTGGATAAAGAGTGGAAATAGCATTCGAAAAGGGACTTACGGGCTTGGCTTGTGAGTTCTTTTTGAAAGGAGTCGGTATCATGAACATGGAATCGATTGTCGATGAATTATTGCGAAAGGGTACGCTTGGCTCAGATATTATCGCATGGGACTATTTGAGTGGTGGGACATCAAGTGTTGTTGCTAAAATACAATGTAAGAATGGCCAATCCTATGTTGTGAAAGGAAATACTCCGAACCTCATTTATTGGGAAGCGGTATTTCTACAATTTTACGAAGATAGCACTCTTTTGCCGAGGTTAGTGTATGCTGCAAAAGAGTATGTCGTATATGCTTTTTTGAAAGGGGATACATTGATTGCACGACCGGAAAAAAGGAAGATGTTACAGGATTTGACGCTAGGATTAATCAACAACTATAAACCGATTGTGCAGGAGTGGCAAGAGCAGTTTAGCTGGAAGAAATTTTTGCAGCAGGAAGTAATGGGGGCAGAGGCGATTATTGGGTCACATTTATCGGATGAAGATGCGACGCTCATTATGCAAGTTGTTCGGAGCCAGCCACGAGAGGATTTATACTTACTTCATGGTGATTGCGGCGTACATAATTTTCTCTTTCAGGAAGGGGCACTTTGCGGTGTTATTGACCCACTTCATCTGTTTGGCCCCCCAATGTACGATTTTATTTTTGCGTTTTGTTCGTCACCGGATAGTTTAGATGAGGAGACGCTACAGTATGGCCTTTCATTTTTTGATAAAAGCTTTGCGGGTGAGCTGTATGGCTCTGTTTTGGTAGGTCTTTACATTCGAATTGCACGTTGTCTTTTACATCATCCAGAAGATTTAAAGCGGTATTTAGAGGCTTGGGAATATTGGAAATTGCTCTACTATAGGCAAAAAAATAGTACAACACCAAACAGTTCGGTAAAATAGAAGGCGTAGATATAAATCAAAGGAGGCAATTCAGAATGGCAGAAGTTACATTTAAGGGAAATCCAATGACGTTGATTGGTAAAGAAGTAAAAGTTGGTGATACGGCGCCAGATTTCACGGTTTTAAATCAAGGCTTAGAACCAGTAACATTAGGTGATTATGATGGCAAAGTGAAGATAATTAGTGTGATTCCGTCAATTGATACAGGTGTATGCTCGCAACAAACACGTAAGTTCAATGAAGAAGCTTCAGGTCTTGAAAATACAGCGATACTTACAATTTCAGTCGATTTACCATTTGCACAAAAGAAATGGTGTGCAGCAGAAGGACTTCCAAATGTGATTACACTTTCTGATCATCGCGATCTTTCATTTGGTGAGGCATATGGTGTTGTAATGAAGGAATTACGCTTGCTTGCCCGTTCTGTATTTGTGCTTGATAGTAACAATAAAGTGGTTCATGCAGAATACGTAGGTGAAGGAACTAATCATCCGGATTACGAAACAGCCATTTCAAAGGCAAAAGAAGCGAAATAATGACTAAAAACTAGTGATTCCATATTTGGATCGCTAGTTTTTTCTGTTATAGTCATAATTGAACTGTATACTATAACAACAAGTTATTTAGCAAGAAAATCGACAAAAATAAAGTGCTTGCTCATTTTATTACAAATCTTGTTTTTTGATAGTATAAAATGCTGTCATCTTGACTAGAAATGCTGTATAATGTTTAATTGGTGTTAGAAATGAAGGAATTCGAGGTGTTCACTTTTGACAAATGCAACAGTTGAGGAATTATTCCGTGTTCTTGATGATACAGCAATCATTATTCAGAACGAGCTCGAAATGAGTTATCTGGAGGCTGTTTATGAGACAGGAGAGAATTTATTTCAGAAAGAGGTACTTCAAAAGGATGAACTTTCTGCTGAGGCGACACTGAATCTGGAAGAGTGGTATAGTTCTGTTCAGTTGGAGGAGTTTGCAAAAGAAGATATCCGTAAGAGTTATCAACTTGCACTCTTAAAAGGTATGAAGCACGGCATTCAAGTGAACCATCAAATGACGCCGGACTCAATTGGGTTCATTATGGGTTATTTAGTGGATAAAGCTTTTGCTGGCAAGAAACAAATCCGTTTGCTTGATCCCGCGTGTGGGACAGGTAACTTAATCGCAACGATTGTCAATCAATTGGAAGGTAAATTAGAACTCGATGCTACTGGTGTTGATGTTGATGATTTGCTCATTTCGCTTGCTTACGTCGGTGCTGATTTGGAGCGTCAACCAATTCAACTTTTACATCAAGATGGTCTAGGTAATTTGCTTGTTGATCCGGTTGATGTTGTTGTCAGTGACTTGCCGGTAGGGTATTATCCGGACGATACGCGTGCTAAGACATTTGAACTTAGCCGTGATGATGGTCATTCTTTTGCCCATTTCTTATTTATTGAACAAGGTATGCGGTACACGAAAGCGGGAGGGTATTTATTTTTCCTCGTGCCAAGTGCAATGTTTGGAACGGCAGATTTCGCGAAAGTGGACAGGTTTATCAAAAAACATGGACACATTCAAGGGATTCTACAATTGCCTGAGACACTTTTTGCATCTGAGAACGCTCGGAAAAGTATTCTTATACTGCAAAAAGGGGCAGATGATATAGAGCCACCAAAAGAGGTATTGCTCGCTAACCTGCCGAGTTTGACCGATCCAAAAGCGACGGCAAACATATTAGCTAAAATTGAAAACTGGTTTAACGAAAACAAGTAGTTGAAGGGAATGGATCAAATAAACATGGAAAAAACAATTGCAATTAATGCTGGGAGCTCCTCACTAAAATTCCAACTATATGATATGCCATCAGAAACTGTTATTACGGCGGGAATCGTCGAGCGTATTGGTTTGAAAGATTCGATTTTTACAATTTCAGTCGATGATGAAAAAATTAAAGAAGTAACGGACATTCCGGATCATGAAGTCGCGGTTCAAATGTTGCTAGACAAACTAATTTCGCATAATATTATTAGTTCATATGACGAAATTACGGGTGTTGGTCATCGTGTCGTCCATGGTGGTGAAAAATTTACAGAATCAGTTTACATCACCAATCAAGTTATTGCAGACATCGAAGCGCTATCTGAGCTTGCGCCACTTCACAACCCGGCGAATGTCACTGGAATCCGAGCTTTCCGTAAAGTCTTGCCTGATATTGTGGCAGTAGCTGTTTTTGATACAGCCTTCCATCAAACAATGCCACCATCAAGCTACCTTTACAGCTTGCCGTACAATTACTACGAAGATTATGGCATTCGTAAATATGGCTTCCATGGAACAAGCCATAAATACGTGACAGAACGCGCGTCTGATTTACTTGGCCGTCCACAAGAAGAGTTACGTCTAATCACGTGTCACTTAGGAAATGGTGCAAGTATTGCTGCTATCGAAGGCGGGAAATCGATGGATACATCAATGGGCTTCACACCGCTTGCTGGTGTTTCGATGGGAACTCGTTCTGGTAATATTGATCCTGCGCTTGTTCCATTTATTATGGAAAAGACAGGAAAGTCAGCAGAACAAGTGCTTGATGTTTTGAATAAAGAATCAGGTATGCTTGGTGTATCAGGTATTTCAAGTGATCTTCGTGATCTTGAAAGTGAAGCGGCAAAAGGAAATGATCGTGCGGAATTAGCGCTTGACGTTTTTGTTGATGGTATCCATAAATATATCGGCTCGTATGCAGCGCGTATGAACGGTGTCGATGCGATTATCTTCACGGCTGGAATCGGCGAAAACAGCTCATACATTCGTGAACGCGTACTTCGTGGCCTTGAGTTCATGGGCGTTTACTGGGATCCAGCGCTTAATCAAGTTCGTGGCGTAGAAGCATTCCTTAACTACCCGCATTCACCAGTCAAGGTCATCATTATTCCGACAAATGAAGAATTAATGATTGCACGCGACGTGGAAGTTATTCGCGCACAACGCTAAAGTTAAAGAAAGTAGCTACCTCTGATGGCAGTTGCTTTCTTTTTTTATGGCGTAATTGTGAATTTGAAAAATGAGAATATAGGAAGAGTTAGCGCTATGATTAGATATCTACCTAGTGTTATGTTACGATACATTAAGTAAATATAAAAACTGTAAAGGCGGCAATGAGATGAACAGTGCTCTTTTAGAAGATTTTAAAGTATGGATGGGGAATGATCCTAAATTAAATGAAGGTATGCAGCATTTGGACGAGTTCAGAAGTCTAATGACGTGTTACCAATCTGTTATTCGTGAGGTCAGAACAAAACTGGATATTTTAAATGATGAGATGGCTCTGAAGGAAGACCGCAATCCGATTCAATTTATTACGTCTAGAATTAAAAAGCCAGCTAGTATCGGTACAAAACTGCTGAAAAAAGAAAAAGAAATTACAGTAGATAATATTCGAGATACGCTAAATGATGTAGCAGGAATTCGCGTTATTTGCTCGTACACGGATGACATATATTGGTTAGCTGAAATGCTGACAAAGCAAGATGATGTTTATCTGATCGAGACAAAAGATTATATCAAAACCCCAAAGGAAAATGGATATCGTAGCTTGCATTTAATCTTGGAAGTGCCTATCTTCTTATCGGATCGTAAGGAAGCTTACCGAATTGAAGTGCAAATCCGTACCATCGCGATGGATTATTGGGCAAGCCTAGAACATTCCTTGCGGTATAAAAAAGAATTCGGCGATACCGAGCTTGGTATCGAACTTGAAAACTGTGCACATGAACTAGCCACGCTTGAAGATAGAATGTTGGCGATTCGTGAAAAAATTAATCAATAAAATAAGCGATTTCCCGAAATTTGATGGGAAATCGCTTATTTATAACTTTTAATCTTTGTACACAGGGTCTTCATTTCTTACGACAAGTACATCGCAAGGAGAGTGGCGGATAATGTATTCAGAAACACTACCGATAAGTAAACGTTCTACCGCGTTTAGACCAGTCGCACCACACATGATAAGGTCGGCTTTAAAGGCTTTGGCAGCTTCTTTTGTGATGGCAGTTTTTGGTGAACCATATTCGATATATGTTTCGACATTGGTAACACCTTGTTTTAGCGCATCATCTTTATATCCATTTAATAATTCATCTGCATATTCTGTAGCTTTGTCAGCCATTGAAGTATCGTAATTCGCAACGGATGAGAATGCACGCGTATCAATAACGTGGACAAGTCCAAGTGATCCTTCATTTCTTTTTGCAACTTGAATTGCTTTTTGGAATGCGCTTTCTGCTTCTTTTGATCCGTCGACTGCAACTAAAACTCTACTGTATTGTTGTAACATTCTAAATCCCTCCTGCCCAGCGTGTCGACAAACACTTATCTTCATCGTTAAAGTCTGTGCGCCGGTGCTCATGTACAGGTCGTACATTCCGCTCCAGTGCTCGACTTTGCCTAGAGTCTAAGCATTTGTCGACACGCTGGGGTTTGGCGGGACTTTCACGGGAGACAATTTTTGCGACACTTTGGAAAATCTTTTTATACTTGTATTGTACCCTTTTTTTGTGAAAACAACCATTAAAAGCATTGCAAAATTTTTTAACCCGTATTTTTTTACAATTCGGGTCATCTGTGTTATTCTTGTTTTGTAAGCGCATACTTAATGGGCTAATTTACTTAAAAGGGGAGATTCTTATGTTAATCGGTGTTCCAAAAGAAATTAAGAATAATGAAAATCGGGTAGCAATGACACCGGCCAGTGTTTTATCTTATGTGCAGTCAGGTCACAAAGTACTAGTGGAAACTAATGCCGGTCTAGGTTCAGCTTTTCACGATGAGGATTACGTTGCGGCAGGCGCGACGATTGTGGAAACAGCAACAGAGGCTTGGGCAGCGGACATGGTTGTGAAGGTGAAGGAACCGATTGCATCGGAATACGGCTATTTCCGTGAAGGATTGTTATTATTCACGTACTTACATTTGGCGAATGAGCCAGAACTTGCGAAGGCACTTACAGAGAATAAGGTAAACAGTGTCGCTTACGAAACAGTAGAACTAGATGATCGTACATTACCATTACTTAGCCCGATGAGTGAGGTTGCTGGTCGTATGGCAGCGCAGATTGGGACGCAATTTTTGCAACGAAATAATGGCGGTCGCGGTATTTTGCTTAGTGGTGTGCCGGGTGTGGAGCGCGGAGAAGTAGTTATCATTGGCGGCGGAATGGCGGGAACAAACGCAGCAAAAGTGGCGATTGGACTTGGAGCGAATGTAACGATTCTTGATTTGAATTTGCACCGTTTACGTGAGTTGGACGACATTTTTGGTAACCAAATTACGACATTGATGAGTAATGCATTTAATATCGAAACTGCTGTAAAGAAGGCTGATTTAGTCGTTGGCGCGGTATTGATTCCAGGTGCGCGTGCTCCTAAACTGGTGAAAGAGGATCTTGTGAAGCAAATGAAACCAGGCGCTGTAATTGTGGATATTGCGATTGATCAAGGTGGTATTTTTGAAACGACGGATCGTGTGACGACACATGATGACCCAACCTATGAAAAACATGGCGTGGTGCATTATGCAGTGGCGAATATGCCAGGTGCTGTACCACGTACTTCGACAATTGCGCTTACCAATGCGACATTGCAATTCGGATTGACACTCGCCAATAAAGGGCTTGCTGATGCAGTTCTTGGGAATTTATCGCTGTATAAAGGTGTGAATACGGTTGGTGGTTACGTGACGTATAAAGCGGTTGCGGATGATTTGGGATATGAGTATAAAGCAGTGGAAGAAGCGTTGGCTTAAGTAGATAAATGAGCAGAAATCTCTTGTTGAGGTTACTGCTCATTTTTTGGTGTGTAAATATAATTATTGTCAGCATCCATGAGTAGGAGGTTACGATTGTAGAATTGTCCGTCGCTTTTTAAGATGAGAGCGTTGGATTTGGTATCGTAGTCTATTTTTAGTTGTTTTTCTAGGAAAACAGTTGTCCAGCGTGCAATGAGTATCGGGCCTAAGTTGGATGAGAACTCTATGTCTTCTGGTGTTGTTTCTGTGGCTAGTTTTAATGTGAAAATACCACTGTTTTCGCAGCCACAGCCTTCTGTTAAATAATAAAGGTATAGTTTGCCGGGAAGATTACCACGTAAGGCGTTGACACGTGAAATCGCTTCTGGTGTGAAGGTTAAGTTCATTTGGAATCACCTCGTTTTTATTTTATTGTACGGCGATTGAGTGAGATTGGGAAATTAGTTGCTCAAAGTGGATACGTTTTGTAGTATGGAGAAGGAGGTGATTGTCATGGAAGGTTTGAGCCATATGACGTTTATTGTCGAAGATTTGGAAAAAGCGAGCGAGTTTTTTGAAAAGGTTTTTGATGCGGAAGAGGTTTATGCAAGTGGTGATGATACATATTCCATGTCACGGGAAAAATTTTTCTTGCTAGGAGGTTTATGGATTGCGATTATGGAAGGGGAGAGTTTGCCAAGCAGGACGTATAATCATATCGCCTTTAAGATTGAGGATGCGGAGTATGAGGATTATTTAGGACGGATTGAGGCATTGGGATTGGAGATGAAAGCGGGGCGGCCAAGAGTTATCGGCGAGGCGAATTCGATTTATTTTTACGATTTTGATAATCATTTGTTTGAGTTGCATACGGGGACGCTTGCGGAGAGGTTGTGTCAATACAAAAAGAAGTAGTTCGGATGAGGCTGAACTACTTCTTTGATTTATTTCACATAGGCCAATTCTTTCGGAAACTCAGTCAAAACTTCATATCCATTTTCTGTCACCACAATATCGTCTTCTATTCTTACGCCTGCAACGCCTGGGACGTAAATGCCGGGTTCAATAGTGAAGACCATATTTTCTTGTAGCGCCATGTCGTTTGTTTCTGTGATGGATGGGAATTCATGGACGCTTGCTCCTAGACCGTGACCGAGTCGATGTGGGAAATAGTCGCCGTAACCTGCATCTTTGATAATATTGCGGGCGGTCAGGTCAATTTTTTTTGCAGGAACGCCTGCTTTTACTTTTTCAATGGCTGCAAGTTGGGCTTTTAGCACGGTGTTGTAGATTTTCTCTTGTTCTGCGCTAATTTTGCCGTATGCCACGGTGCGCGTAATGTCGGAGCAGTAGCCTTTATGGACAACACCTAGGTCAAATAAAACGAGGTCGCCTTTTTGGATTTTCGTATCGCCCGGTGTGCCGTGTGGTAGGGCAGCATTTGTACCGGTAAGGACCATCGTTGAGAAGGACATCGCGGACACGCCTTTTTTCTTCATTTCATATTCGATTTTCGCGACGATTTCGGCTTCGGTTTTGCCTTCTGCGATTTCATCAACGCCTACTTGGATGGCATAATCGGCGAGAAGTGCGGCTTCTTTTAGAATTGCGAGTTCTTCTGGCGTCTTGATAAGGCGGATCATCTGAATTTTTTCTTCAATAGAAATGAATGTTGCATCGGTTAAGTATTTGGATAAAATTTCGAAACGGTCCACGCTCATATGGGATTTCTCGATGGCGAATTTTTTCACGTTTGGTACGCGTTTGGTAATCTCGGTTACGATAATTTCCCATGGATTTTCGATGTCGCTGTAACCGTATGCATCGTGAGACCAGTCGCTGTTTTTTACATCTTCTACTTCCAAACCTGGCGTGAAAAGAAATGGCGCTACTTCGGGAAACACAGCGAGGCCTAGTACACGTTCATGCGGATCGCTGTGATAACCGGTGAAATAGGCGATGTTTTCAGGGTCGGTGATGAACGCAACCTCAGCTCCTTGTTCTTTCAGCCAGTTTTGCAAAATATCGATATTTTTTTCCATCATTCATCCTTCTTTCCTTGTTTCGTTCGCTTTATCATACCACGAAACTGCGCAGAACTTAAATGTTTACCATGGAATAATGCCATCGCGGCTCATAAAAATATCGGTGGAGCCATCTTTGTCAATGGTTGCCATTTGTACGATTGCATCGGTGCCTTCTTGAACGGTTTGGTGGCCTTGTCCGGTTAAGCCGGTTTTGGTTGGACCTGGGTCAACGGCGTTAATTTGCATATTTGGAAAACTTTTGGCGTATTGTACAGTCAGCATGGAAACGGCGGACTTGGAGGAGCTGTAGGCAAGTGGATTTAGTTTGGACTCGATTTGTTCAGGATTCAGAACTTGACCGAACGAACCTAGGCCGCTGCTAACATTGACGATAATGGGTTGCGTGGATTTTTGCAAAAGTGGTAAAAAGTTATTGGTTACGCGCACGACGCCGTAAACGTTGACTTGGTAAACTTATTCCATCATTTCGGCGGTAATATCTTGCGGGGAAGCGAATGGCCCGGAAATGCCGGCGTTGTTGATTAGGACGTCTAAGTGGGATTCCTGTTGTTCGATTTCGGCTACAGCTTGTGCGACCGATGCTTCATTCGTCACGTCTAACTGTACAAAATGGACGCCTAATTCTGCGGCAGCTTCTTGGCCACGAGTCACATCGCGCGAACCGATGTAAACGTTGTGTCTGAGTTCTTTCAAACGCCGCGCTGTTTCGAATCCTATTCCTGCGTTTCCACCTGTGATTAATGTTGTTGTCATTTTCTTTCCTCCTCAACGATTTCCTTTGCTTAGTTGCATGTTATCGATTTTTTTCGTTCTTAAAAACCAGTATTGGTGATAATCGCCTTGTAGCGCGCTAAATTCGACGGGCTTTTTGCCGGACTTCACAATGTATTGTTCTAAAAATCCTTTCAGTATCCACGGGTCTTCGATGGATTTCTGCTGTAATCTTAGAATGCACTCGATTTTTTCAGGGCTTGTTTGTAGTTCTGACGCGATTTGTTCGATGGTTAACCTTGATAGTTCTAAGTTTTGTTGAAATTCTTGCTTGGTATTTTGCATTTGTTGTGGTGTTAATGACATAATGGCTTCCTCCTTGATAGTTGTTTTCAATACAGTTGTAATTAAAACTATTTGCCATAACTGATTATACGACTTTCTTAAACAGTTGTCAATTTAATTGTTATGGATTAAACTATTTAAGAAGGAGGAGAGGCATATGATTTCAGGTGAACATGAGCTTTCCGAGAAAATTTATCAGTTGAGTTTGCTTCAACAGGAGTATATTTCAAAACGTTTGAAAGGGGTTCATTTGAATCTTTTACAGGCAAAAAGCTTGAATTATGTAGCGACTCATTTGGGAACGATTCAGAAGGAACTAGCGAATTATTTAGGAAAACAGAATGCGACAATTACGAATATTTTAAAGGAACTGGAGAAGAAGGGGCTTATTTATCGAGAAATTCCTAGTGATAATGAGCGGCAAAAGCAAATTTTTCTAACGGTAGAAGGCGAAAAGTTGGTTGGCTATGTGCAGCAGGCGTTTCACGATTTGAATGAAGGGATGGAGCAGATTCTTTCGGGGAGAGAACGGAAACATCTGGTGGCTGGGTTAGAAAAATTAATTGCGGATTTTGATTAGATATCAGGGCGTGTTTTCTGTACTAGTATAGCGGTGTTTTGAAGGTGCGCGGGTTATCACGGAACAGTGTTATTGCAACACTTTGTAATCGTTTTATGGTATAGTTTATGTAGTAGATACAATTAGTAGTACAGAAGGGAAGTTAGATGATGCAAATTTCATTTCATGGGCAATCTTGTATTAAAGTAGTAGCGGAGGGTGTAACGATTTTAGTCGATCCGTTTATTTCGGGGAATCCGCAGTGTGATTTAGTCGTTGAGGATGAGAAACCGGATTATATTATTGTGACGCACGGGCATGATGATCACGTTGGGGATACGGTTGCGATTGCAGCGAATTCGGGCGCGACGGTGATTGCGAATGTGGAGTTGGCGACGTTTTTGAGTATGGAGGGTGTGAAAAATTTGGCGCCGCTACATATTGGTGGGAAACGGTCGTTTGATTTTGGAACGGTGAAGCTGACGCAGGCGTTTCATGGTTCCTCAACAGTGAAGGATGGCAAAATTATTAATTTAGGCTTGCCGACGGGATTTGTGTTGACGATTGGTGAGAAATCGATTTACCATGCGGGCGACACGGGATTGTTCTCGGATATGAAATTGATTGGACAGTTGAACGAGCTTGACGCAGCATTTTTGCCGATTGGGGATAATTTTACAATGGGGCCGGAAGATGCGGCGATTGCGGCGGAATTTTTGCAGGCGAAAGTGGTTGTGCCGATGCATTATAATACGTTTCCATTGATTGCGCAGGACCCGCATGCGTTTGTGGCGAGTTTGAACGTGGAATTGCGCGGGAAAGTGTTGGAGATTGGCGAGTCGATGACAATTTAGAGGGAATGGGTGAGTGGCTTGGCGACAAAGCATGAGCAGATTTTGAAATATATTGAAGAGCTTGCGGTTGGTGAGAAAATTTCAGTGCGAAAAATCGCGAAAAACTTGCAGGTTAGTGAGGGAACGGCTTACAGGGCGATCAAGGACGCGGAGATTGTGGGCTTTGTTAGTACGATTAAGCGTGTCGGAACAATTCGGATTGAGCGGAAGCAAAAAGATAGTATTGAGAAGCTGACATATGCTGAGATTGTGAATATGATTGATGGTCAAGTCTTAGGTGGCCGTGCGGGGCTTCATAAATCATTGAATAAGTTTGTGATTGGTGCAATGACTGTTGAGGCGATGGAGCGCTATACGGATGCGGGTAATTTGGTGATTGTTGGAAATAGGGTTGACGCACAGGAGTTAGCCTTGGAACGTGGCGCTGCGGTGCTGATCACGGGCGGATTTGATACGATGGATTCGGTGAAGAAATTGGCGGATGAGAAGGAACTGCCAATTTTATCAACAACATACGACACGTTTACGGTGGCAACGATGATTAATAGGGCGATTTTTGACCAGCTAATCAAGAAGGAAGTCGTGTTTGTAGAGGATATTTTGACGCCACTTGAGAAGACGGCTTATTTGAATACGTCGGATCGGGTGGAAGATTGGTATAAGAAGGAAACATCAACGGGGCACAGCCGTTTTCCGGTGGTGAACAAGGCAATGCGACTATCAGGAATGATTACGAGCAAAGACGTGATCGATAAAAATTTATCGATTTCAATTGAACGTGCGATGACAAAAAATCCGTTGACGGTTGGCCCCAAAATGAGCGTAGCTTCGGTTTCGCACATGATGATTTGGGAAGGTATTGAGGTTATCCCGGTTGTGAAGGATGATTTGACGTTGATTGGAATTGTGAGTCGTCAGGATATTTTGAAGTCATTACAAATGATTCAGCGTCAACCTCAAATTGGTGAGACGATTGATGATACGATTACGAATCAGTTGATTGAGAAACCTAATGATGATACATCGGAACTTGATTTTCAGTTCACGGTGACGCCACAGATGACGAACAATATTGGAACGCTTTCCTACGGGGTTTTTACACAAATTGTATGTGATGTGGTACAGCAAAAACTGTTTTCTTTGAAGAAACGGAATGTGGCGATTGAAAATATCTCCATTTATTTTTTAAAACCGATACAAATGGATGCAACAATTGTTATTAAACCGCGGATTTTGGAAATTGGGCGTAAGGCGGGGAAAATTGATATCGAGCTGTATTTGGAAGGTATTTTAGTCGGTAAAGCGCTTGTTGCTTGCCAAATGATGGAACGATAAGGAGTGATCATACGAGGATGAAAAAGGCAATTTTAGACGTTATTAAGAAATATGAAACAATTATTATTCATCGGCATGTACGACCTGATCCAGATGCATATGGTTCGCAAATGGGATTGGCGGCAGTTTTAGAAGCGAGTTTTCCTGATAAGTTGATTTATTGTGTGGGAGAAGGCGAGCCGTCGCTTAATTTTCTTGGAGAAGTGGATGTCATTGCTAATTCGGTTTACGAAAATGCGCTTGTGATTGTTTGTGATACGGCGAACACGGAGCGGATTGATGATGCGCGTTTTTCGGCTGGTAAAGAGCTTGTGAAGATTGATCATCACCCGAATGACGATGCATACGGAGATTACAGTTGGGTCGACACAACAGCTTCTTCTTGTAGTGAGATGATTACTGCGTTTGTGGAAACATTTCCCGAAAATTTGACGCTAAACGAGAAGGCAGCACGGTTGTTATATGCAGGTATAGTTGGCGACACAGGGCGATTCTTGTTCCCGAATACGACACCAGAAACGTTGCGGTATGCGGCAGACCTCGTTACATTCCCGTTTAATCGGACGGAAATCTTTACGAAAATGTACGAAACGCCATTGAATGCTGTTAAGCTGTCAGGCTATATTTTACAAAATTTCCAGATGTCGGCAAATGGTGCGGCCCATATTTATATTAATCGCGATCTATTGGAGCAATTCGATGTCACGGCGCGTGATGCAGCGCAATTGGTAAACCGGATTGATAGTGTGATTGGGATTAAGGCGTGGATTTTATTTATAGAAGATGGCGCTATTATTCGAGCCCGACTGCGCTCAAAAGGACCAGTTATCAATGGTTTGGCAAAACAATATCGTGGTGGCGGACATCCATTAGCATCAGGGGCGACGCTTGAATCGGAGTCAGAAATTCCAGAAATGGTTGCGAAATTGGAAGCATTATGTAATTGAGAAAGGAGCAGTACATCTAATTTTTCGGGATGTACCGCTCCTTTTCTATGCGTTCAGACCAATATAAATTTGAATCGTGCCATCTGGTAAATACATTTCATAGTCAAAAAGGTAACTTCGATCAAGTGGAGTATTCCAAATTTGCTGCCACGTCTCAAAAACATCTGTTTCAACGTCGAACACTTGATATCTCTGATCTGGAATCATGATTTCCTTAGCGGTTTCAGTAGGGCGGATGCTTGTGGCCACACTCACGGTATAATCGCCTTGGTAATCACTTTCATACTCCTCATAAACACCATAAAAAGTAGCATTTGTTTGTTGCAAATTCTGAACTTCCGTCCACATCATTCCAATTTTGTCAGCCACATCAGGGTCATTGAAATTATTCGTTCGTGTTTTCTTTATTACATAAATAGTTTGCATTATTTAAACCTCCTTTTCTTCTATGATAATCTATTCGATTGACAGCATATTGTCATATTATATGTTACGATAAAAATAAAAGAGGTGAGCTGTCGTGAAAATTGATCGTTTATTAGAAATTTTAATTTTGTTAATGAATCGTAAACAAGTACAGGCGAAAGAATTAGCAGCCTATTTTGAGGTATCTGTCCGAACAATCTATCGGGACGTCGAAACGCTCTCACTTGCGGGGATTCCGATTGAGATGACACGAGGCAGAGCTGGTGGAATTAGTCTGATGAAAGGGTTTAGTTTGTCCAGAATTCCTATTACTGAGAAGGAAAAAGATGTTTTGCAAATGGCACTTCAAAATCTTTCTACAACTAATTTTCCCGAATTAGCAACATTGATTGAGAAACTTCAAGCACTGTCGCATACATCTCAAAAAGAGTGGATTGTCATTGATCCTGCTGAATACGGCGCTCCACCAGAACGGAATGAGATTTTTGAGATGATGAAGCGCTGTATTTTGGAGAATCGCAAAGTTTCTTTTATCTATTATAATAGTAATCGGCAAAAAACGAGGAGAGAAGTAGCGCCACTTAAACTCTGGTACCGTGGAAGTGCATGGTATTTATGGGGCTATTGTTATTTGCGAGAGGCGTATCGTTTATTTCATATTCATCGCATGGTCGATATGGCTGAGATGGATTATTTCCGGCCTGACTACGATGAGTCTGCATTTGAAATATTTCGAGAGGCAGCGGTGACGCCAGCACCTAAATTAGTTGTGCATCTGGTGTTTGAGGTAGCTGTATATTATCGCTTATTAGCTATTTTTCCAGCTGAAATGATGCAACAATCCTATGACAAAATTGTGGTGAAGACAGAAATGCCGAAAACGGATTGGCTTTACTCTTTCTTACTTTCTTTCGGATCAGATGTGCAAATTATCGAGCCTGAATCGTTGCGTCTAGAAATACAAGCGAATTTAAAAAAAGCAATGCAACATTATGACTAATCTTGCGTAAATAAAAAGCGAACATATGGTTTCTTTTTTTGGGGATAACCGATATAATATAGATGAGACTGTGGGTAGAGAGGAGATGTGGCTAATGGGATTCGTTCATTTACAAGTAGCCAGTGCGTATGATTTGTTATCAAGTACGGCGGCTATTGATGGGATTATTGAAAAAGCGCAACAATTTCATTATCCTGCTGTTGCGATAACTGACCATAATGTGATGTATGGCGTTATTGAATTTTATCAAAAATGCCGTGCTGCAGGGATTAAGCCTCTGGTTGGGATGACGATTTCTGTGGAAGGCGTTATGCAACCGCTTGAGACTTATGAACTACTCCTGCTCGCTAAAACAACGCAAGGTTACAGAAACCTCCTCAAAATTTCGAGCGCGATTGAAACGCGTGAGGAGCAGAAATTACCCTTAAAATGGCTTGAATCTTATTGTGAGGGCTTGTTGTTATTTTCGCCAGGGGAAGCTGGTGAAATAGAGCGGCTCATTCGCCAAGGGATGCATGAAGACGCGCAGTTAGTCGTTGCGAAATGGCGAGAAATTGCAGGAGAGTCTGCGTTTTATATGACATTACAAAAGGAGAATCCTCATTACGAAGCGATTCTTAATTTTTGTGAAGGGAATCGGATCCCAGCTGTAGCAACGAAAAATGTCCAGTATTTGGAGCCGAGTGGTGTCAGAAGCACGGAAATTTTACGCGCGATTCGTGATAATGAAACGGTAGCATGGCATAACTTACCGCTTACAGGAGGAGCTTATTTCGCAACCCCTGAGGAGATGGAGAACTTATTTACAACACCATTTGAAAAAGAAGCGTTGGAGCTAACGACTAAAATCGCGGATATGTGCCATGTGGAAATCGCGATGGATCAGCATTTATTGCCTAAATTCCCATTAGCAAACGGATTTGAAGCAGGGCCGGTTTTGAAAGATTTATGTTATGAAGCGTTAAAAAAACGTATCATGAATCCTGATAATGTTTACTGGGAACGTTTGGATTATGAGCTGAAAGTCATTCAGGAGATGGGTTTTTCGGATTACTTTCTAATCGTATGGGATGTTATGAAATATTCCCGAGAAAATGGGATTTTAACAGGACCTGGTCGGGGTTCGGCGGCTGGCTCGCTTGTTTCTTACGTGCTACAAATTACAGATGTGGATCCGATTCAATATCATTTATTATTTGAACGATTTCTAAACCCAGAGCGAATCAGCATGCCAGATATCGATTTGGATTTCCCGGATAATCGGCGTGATGAAGTCATTTCTTACGTTGTTGCAAAGTATGGCATGCAGCACGTGGCTCAAATCGGAACGTTTGGAACATTAGCCGCAAAAGCAGCGGTGCGAGATACAGCACGAACTTTCGGCTTGAATTGTGTCCAATTATCCGATTGGTCAAAGCTTATTTCACGCGAGCTGGGCATGACACTCACAAAAGCTTACGAACAATCAGCTGCACTCCAACGCCATATCATCAGTTCTGAACAAAACCAGCTCATCTGGCAAATTGCCACTGAAATCGAAGGGCTTCCACGCCATATTTCCACACATGCTGCCGGAGTTGTTATTAGCGACGAACCGCTTGTTGACCAAATTGCTTTACAAAAAGGGAGCGGGGACGCGCTTTTGACTCAATTTGCGATGGGGGATCTTGAAAAAATAGGGTTGTTAAAAATGGATTTCCTGGGCCTTCGAAATTTAACATTATTGGATAGAACGTTAAAAAATGTGAATCATATTCGTGATACAGCATTGACCTTACAGGATATTCCGCTTGACGATGCGAAAACGCTTCAAATTTTCCAAAAAGGCGATACGACGGGAATTTTTCAGTTTGAATCGGATGGTATTCGGCGTGTTCTGAAGCATCTACGGCCAACTTCTTTTGAGGATATTGTCGCAACGAATGCGCTTTATCGCCCAGGTCCAATGGAACAAATCGATACCTTTATCGCGCGGAAACATGGTAAACAAGATATCATCTATCCGCATCCAGATTTAGAGCCGATTTTGGGTGTTACTTATGGGATTATAGTATATCAAGAGCAAATTATTCAAGTGGCCTCTTCAATGGCTGGATTCTCGCTTGGAGAGGCAGATCTACTACGCCGCGCTGTTAGTAAGAAGAAAGCTGATGTTCTAGAAGAAGAAAGGATTCACTTCATTTCAGGTGCGGTCAAAAAAGGCTATACGCAAGCAAGCGCTAATGAAGTATACGATTTAATTGTCCGTTTTGCCAATTATGGTTTCAATAGAAGTCATGCAGTCGCTTATTCCAAAATCGCATTTCAACTAGCTTACTTAAAAGCTAACTATCCGGCAGCATTTATGGCCTCACTTCTGAGCGCAGTTATTGGAAACGATGATAAAATCAGTCAATATATTACCGAAGCCAAAAATTATGGTATCAAAATGAGCGGCCCATCCATCAATCACAGTTACTATCATTTTCAAGTAGAGAACAATGCGATTAGGTACAGTTTGCGCATGGTTCGAAAAGTTCCGAGTAAGTTCGTATTAGCTATTGTGAACGAACGAAAAGGTGCACCGTTTAAAGATTTCTTTGACTTTTGTGAACGGATGCCTCAAAAGCAATTAACGAAACAAGTCTTAGAAGCATTGATTTACGCAGGCTGTTTTGATGAATTTGGCAAAGATCGCGCCACGTATATTGCCTCCATGGATGCTGCATTACAATATGTAAGCCTGCTCGGTGATGACGAAAAAGGAATTAATCTTTTCACAACCGATGATGAATTGTTCCGCAAAATGAAACCGAAATACAGAGAGGCAAGTCCGCTTCCAATCGACGAAAAACTAGAAAAAGAAAAAGAATACGTTGGGCAATATGTCTCGGCGCATCCTGTTACGTTTTATCACGATAAATTAAAATTGCTCGATATAACATCTTTATCACAAATCCAAGTTGGTAAAATCTATAAAATTGCAGCCTATATTCATGATATCAAAACAATTCGCACTAAAAAAGGAGAGTCTATGTGCTTCCTAACAATCAGTGATGATAGTCGCGAAATCAGCGCTGTCATGTTTCCTGAAGCCTACCGAAAATACACGGAACTAGCTGAAAAAGGGATTATTGTACTCCTCCAAGCAAAAGTAGATCAGCGGAATGGCGAACTACAACTTGTCGTTAACAAGGCAGAAAACGTGAAGGATATTGAAGTTCCAAAACGTGCCTTTTTACGGATTAAAGATATAAATCAGTTGGAACAGCTAAAACCAATTTTGCTAGCTAATCGCGGAGATATAAGCGTTATTTTACACGATGAAACAACAAAGAAAACCACCCAATTGCAGCCGAAATTCAGTATTAATGGGAGCCCTGAAACGGCTAGGGCAATCGTAGAACTTCTCGGCGAAGGTAATTTTATCATTCGTTAGCCTTTTTAAAAATAAAAAAATTATGGTATAGTAGTAAGACTGAATATTAGATAAGACAAATGCGCTGAAAAATGCTACTATGGAAAGTGGACGAAAATCAAAAGTTAAACTAGAAAAGAGATTGTTTCAAAAAGGGGGTCATCCTTTGTTAGGAGATTTATTTACAAAACCAAAGAAAAGAAAATATGCGACGATTCCTTCAGACGGCTCAAAGCCTGATGTGCCAGAAGGTATCATGACGAAATGTCCTTCATGTAAGAAAATTATGTACTCCAAAGAATTACAGAAGAACTTGAAGGTTTGTAATTATTGTGGGTACCATCATTCCCTCGGAGCACAGGAGCGAATTTCGTATCTGGTTGATGAAGACTCATTTATGGAGCTAGACGGTAATTTAACAACTGCAAATCCGCTAGGGTTTGAAGACTATATGGATAGAATTGCAAAAGATAAGAAGAAAACCGACTTGAACGAAGCCATTTTAACGGGGACGGCAACGATTGTGGGATTGCCATTTGTGGTGGCGGTGATGGATTCTAGATTCCGGATGGCCAGTATGGGCTCGGTTGTCGGAGAAAAAATATTGCGAGGCGTAGAAAAAGCAGACGAGTTAGGCGTACCTTTTGTGATTTTTACGGCGTCAGGTGGTGCCAGAATGCAAGAAGGCATGGTGTCATTGATGCAAATGGCAAAAACATCCGCTGCCTTTAAGCGTTTTAGCAACCATGGGGGACTTGCGATTTCAATCATGACTCACCCAACGACAGGTGGTGTTTCTGCGAGCTTTGCCTCACTTGGAGATTATAATTTTGCAGAACCGGGAGCGATGATTGGTTTTGCCGGACGTCGTGTTATTGAACAAACAGTTCGCGAAGAATTACCAGAGGACTTCCAAACAGCGGAGTTCTTATTGAAGCATGGTCAGCTTGATGAGGTTATTTCGCGCCTTGATATGCGGGAAACATTACGATTCCTCTTAGATATCCATACGAAAAAGGAGGATTCGGCAAATGGCAAATGAGCTAGAATTTGAAAAACCAATTTTAGAATTACAAACAAAAATTGCCGATCTCAAAGAATATAATGAAAAATCCGATGTTGATTTGACAAAAGAAATCGTGAAATTGGAGATTCGCCTTGGCAAACTAGAAGATGCGATTTATGGCAACATGTCTGCATGGGATAAATTCCAAGTCGCACGCCATCCCGAACGGCCAACGACGCTAGACTATATTCCGTTCGTATTCGACCAGTTTATGGAACTACATGGTGATCGCTACTTTGGTGATGATGCCGCAATTGTAGCTGGAGTTGCAACATTTAATGGCACACCAGTGACGGTTATAGGACATCAACGCGGAAAAGATACGAAAGATAATCTGCACCGTAATTTCGGAATGCCACATCCAGAAGGTTTTCGTAAAGCCTTAAGATTAATGAAACAAGCCAATAAATTTGGGCGCCCAATTATTTGTTTTATTGATACGAAAGGCGCCTATCCTGGTCGTGCAGCAGAAGAACGAGGACAAAGCGAAGCAATCGCCCGTAATCTTTATGAAATGAGTGATATGACTGTCCCAATTATTTCGATAGTTATTGGAGAAGGCGGTAGTGGTGGTGCTTTAGCCCTTGGCGTGGGAAACCAAATTTACATGCTAGAAAATGCTGTATTCTCCGTTATTTCGCCAGAGGGTGCAGCAGCAATTCTATGGAAAGATGCGGGGCTTGCTAAACAAGCAGCAGAATCCATGAAAATAACGGCTACTGATTTATTTGATCTAGGTATTACAGACGGCATCATCCCAGAAATACGCGGTGGAGCTCATCGTAACGTGGAAGAACAAGCGGCACTTATCTCGGCAGTAATACGAAAAAGTTTGAATTCCTTATCAGCACTTGACGGTGAACAACTAGCAAATCAGCGGTATGAGAAATTTAAGAAAATCGGTGTCTATGAAGAGTTATAAGTATCAAAAAGCCATTAAAGTACGCGCCAAGCATGTTGGTGCGTATTTTAATGGCTTTTTAGCCACTTGAAAAATGGCGTTTTGTTACATACTATACTATGTTTGGCCCACTCTAGCAACGGGTAATAAACCTATACCAATTCTTAATAGAAAGCAATTGGTACACACCATGCGCGGGTGGAATTAATGAAAGGTTTCACAAAATATGAAAAAAGAACTAGATTCATGCTTTCATTTTTAAGAAAAGTGATGTAGAATGTAAACATGTGATGAAAAATAATATTCATTGTTTGAGGTGGGATTTTGATGAAACGTATTGCAGTTTTAACAAGTGGTGGAGATGCACCAGGAATGAACGCTGCGGCTCGTGCCGTCGTTCGTAAAGGTATTTATGAAGGACTAGAAGTTTATGGTATCGATTATGGCTTTTTAGGTCTTGTGAATGGAGATATTCATAAGCTGGACTTAGGTTCTGTTGGCGATCTTCTACATCGCGGAGGAACGTTCCTTTACTCGGCGCGTTATCCTGAATTTGCGACAGAGGAAGGCCAACTAAAAGGTATCGAGCAATTGAAGAAATTCGGTATTGAAGGCCTTGTTGTTATTGGTGGAGACGGTTCTTATCACGGGGCCGAAGCTTTAACAAAACGTGGTTTCCCAACAGTTGGTATTCCAGGAACAATCGATAATGATATTTCTGGTACTGATTTTACAATCGGTTTTGATACGGCATTAAACACGGTACTCGATGCATTGGATAAAATTCGTGATACAGCGACAAGTCATGAACGTACTTTTATCATTGAGGTAATGGGTCGTGATGCTGGTGATATCGCACTTTGGTCTGGGCTAGCAGGTGGCGCTGAAGCTATTATCGTTCCTGAGCATAATTTTGTGATGGAAGATGTTGTAGAGCGCCTGAATAAAGGACTGGCTCGTGGTAAAAAACATAGTATTATCGTTGTTGCAGAGGGTGTTATTTCTGGTAACGAATTCGCGAATCAGTTAGCTGAGTTTGGCGATTACCATGCTCGCGTAACGGTTTTAGGACACGTACAACGCGGTGGTAGTCCAACTGCTTTTGACCGTGTATTAGCGAGCCGTTTAGGTGCGCGTGCTGTCGATTTATTGATGGAGAACCGCGGTGGTCTAGCTGTCGGGATTCAAAATAATAAAATCGTTGAGAATGATATCACAGCCGTTTTGAAAGAAAAACATGTGATTGATAAAGAAATGTTCGATTTGGCAACAATCCTATCTATTTAATATTAATATTACTGGTTGAGGTTTCTAGTTTTTTCATAACTTAGAAGCCTTTTCCTACGGATTAAAATGAAAAAAGTATGAAAACAGGCTACATAAAATAGTGCCTAAAAAGAACTAGAAATTTTGGGCAACATGCACATGGATTCACAAAGTCCTTGAGCACTAGTGAAGTTACTGGTAAAATGAAGCCGATGCGTTTATAATAAGGAATGAATGAATAGGTATTCTTAGGAGGAGTATAAAAGATGAAAAAAACTAAAATTGTTTGTACGATAGGTCCTGCAAGTGAAACGGTGGAAACATTAGTACAATTAATCGAATCAGGTATGAACGTATGTCGTCTTAATTTTTCACATGGTGATTATGAAGAGCATGGCGCACGTATTAAAAATATCCGTGAAGCCGTTAAGATTACAGGAACAGAAGTAGCAATTTTGCTTGATACAAAAGGTCCTGAAATCCGTACAAACGATATGGAAAACGGTAAATTAGAATTTTCAAAAGGGGACACTGTTCGTGTTGCAATGGAAGAAGTCCTTGGAAAGAAAGAGAAATTCTCCGTAACATACACAGAACTATTTGACGATGTGGAAATCGGTTCTACAATTCTTTTAGATGACGGATTAATCGGTCTTGAAGTTATCGAAAAAGATACTGCTAACCGCGAGCTCGTAACAACAGTTCAAAACCCAGGCGTACTTAAAAACAAAAAAGGCGTGAACGTGCCAAACGTATCGATTAACTTACCTGGTATCACAGAAAAAGATGCAAATGACATCCGTTTTGGTCTAGAGCAAGGCATTGACTTTATCGCGGCATCATTTGTTCGTCGTGCAACAGACGTTCTTGAAATTACAAAAATTCTAGAAGAGCACAACGCAACACACGTGCAAATCATTCCTAAAATCGAGAATCAAGAGGGCGTTGACAATATTGATGAAATCCTCCAAGTGTCTCAAGGTCTAATGGTTGCTCGTGGTGACCTAGGCGTCGAAATTCCTGCCGAAGAAGTTCCGATTGTTCAAAAACAATTGATTAAAAAATGTAACAAACTTGCAAAACCAGTTATTACAGCAACACAAATGTTAGACTCTATGCAACGTAACCCGCGCCCAACTCGCGCAGAAGCAAGTGACGTAGCTAACGCCATTTTCGATGGTACAGATGCAATCATGCTTTCCGGTGAAACAGCAGCTGGGGATTATCCGGTAGAGTCCGTACAAATGATGCATAAAATCGCGCTACGTGCGGAAGAAGCACTCGTTGCTCAAGATAAATTCGCCCTAAAAGCACACCAAAATTCAGACATGACAGAAGCGATTGGCCAAGCAGTTGGTCACACAGCGCGTAATCTAGGCGTACAGACAATTGTTGCAACGACACAAAGTGGTCATACAGCACGCATGATTTCAAAATACCGTCCAAAATCACATATTTTAGCGGTTACTTTTAACGAGCGTGTATGTCGCGGATTATCTCTAGTATGGGGCGTATATCCTCGTCTAGCAGCACCGATTGCCAACACAGATGACATGTTTGATCTTGCGGTAAAAGAATCTTTAGCATCTGGTCTTGCAAAACAAGGCGATCTAATCATCATCACTGCAGGTGTTCCAGTTACAGAATCTGGTACAACCAACCTAATGAAAATCCAATTAATTGGTGACAAAGCAGTATCTGGTCATGGAATTGGCTCTACTTCTGTTATCGGTCAAGCAGTCATTGCTAAATCGAACAAAGAAGCATTAGAAAAAGCAGTAGAAGGCGGTATCCTTGTCGTTAAAACAACAGACAAAGAAATGTTGCCAGCATTCGAGAAGAGCGCAGCGGTAGTTGTAGAAGAAGGCGGCCTGACAAGCCATGCAGCCGTTGTTGGAATCACACTAGGCATTCCAGTAATCGTTGGCGCAACAAACGCAACAGACCTTGTCAAAGACGGCGAAACAGTAACAGTCGACGCACGCCAAGGTAATGTATATAATGGGAAAACAGCGACGCATTAATAGAAGTGCTGAAACAGCCCGTTCAGCTCCGAAAAAAACTGGAGCGGCCGTAGTAAAAAGCTGTTCTTGCTTTTTGCGGAGGGCGTGAAGTTTTCGAGGAGTTGGCTGTTGAAGCTGGATCCGGAGGCGCGAACCACGACACAAAACATGGAAGGCAGTTTCATTACATTCCACTGCATATTGAGGTTCTAACTCAGCAAACGACGCTTCATAAGAATCACAACAAAGCTGGATCCGAAGGTTCCAAACAAGAAGAAACTCAAAACCAGATCACATCCCTAACACGGATACTGATCTGGTTTTTCTAATCTTTCTCATTTCACCAAAACTACGCTATAATAAAATCAAACCACAAAGGAGGCACAACCACTATGAAAAAAATAATCTACTACTGGGCCGCATATGGCGTAATCGAACTACTCATCTACATCCTCCTATTCCAATGGATCGGCTTCTGGCCACTTCTCTTCATCCAAATCGCCTCCACAGCATTTGGCATTTTCATCATCAAACGCTTATGGCGGGTCATTACCCAAAACATGCGTGAAGGAAAAAGCATTTCTCCATATTTACTCGACACAATTTGCCTCATCCTAGCAGGGTTCCTACTCGTCATTCCAGGTATTATTACATCTCTATGCGGCCTTCTTCTATTCCTGCCATTTATCCGTTCATGGATGAAACCGCGCATCAATCGCTGGATAGAACATCGCATGAATCAAGGCAACTTTACCTATTTTGATATGAAATAGAAGGCGATTGACTTTTCTTATCTATTTTCAGATATACGATAAGTATCGCTTTACATCAAGGGGTACAGGTGTGTTATAATACAATTAATCTGACATTTTCTCAGAAGGAAAGGTTTGTTCTTCTTGTTTACAGAAAGCATGTTATTTTTACTTTTATTTCTAGGACTTGGACTATTAGCAAAAAATAATTCACTGATTATTGCGGTTGCTGTGGTGATTCTGTTGAAACTTTTTCATGTGGATGGAAGAGTTATGGAGATGATTCAATCGCGAGGAATAAATTGGGGTGTGACGATAATTACAATTGCCATCCTAATTCCGATTGCGACGGGACAAATTGGTTTTAAGGATTTAGTGGATTCCTTTAAATCAGTAGCGGGCTGGATTGCTTTGTTGGCGGGGATTGCCGTATCCATTTTGGCGAAAAAAGGTGTCGGTTATATGGCGGTTGACCCACAAGTGACGGTTTCACTTGTTTTTGGTACGATTTTAGCAGTGGTGCTATTTCGTGGCATTGCAGCTGGACCAGTCATCGCAGCTGGGATTGCGTATGTCCTGATGCAAGGTGTCGCCTTATTCAAGTAAATTATTATTCAAAACAATTACATAGCATAAGACGCTAAATTTGATATTGTTAGGGGGAAAAATAATGACGGTTTCAAAAGGTTTAGAGAATGTATATGTGGCGGAAACGTCAATTAGCTCGATTATAGATGACATGTTAACGTATGTTGGATACGGCATTGACAATCTAATGGAAAGTAATGCAACATTTGAAGAGGTTATTTATTTATTGTGGCATTTACGTTTGCCGAATGAAGAAGACTTGGCAAAATTTAAGGGCGAAATACATGAGAATATGGCAGTTTCTGAATCTATTATTACGAGTCTGCGTTTGCAACACCACCAAAACTTGCATCCGATGAGTGTTCTTCGTACAACAGTTTCGATGCTTGGTGTGTTCGATACGGAAGCGGAGATGGATGATGGGGAAGCTGTGTACCGAAAAGGAATTCGTCTGCAAGCGAAGATGCCTACGATTGTTGCCGCATTTTCACGGATTCGTCGTGGTTTGGACCCAATTCCACCGCGCAATGATTTGAGTATGGCAGCGAACTTTTTATACATGCTAACCGGCGAAGATCCTAGTTATTTGGAAGTGGATGCAATGAATAAGGCGCTAGTGTTACATGCTGATCATGAATTTAATGCTTCCACGTTTACTGCGCGTGTTTGTGTTGCTACATTATCCGATGTTTACTCTGGTGTTACGGCAGCAATTGGGGCACTCAAAGGACCGCTTCATGGTGGTGCGAATGAGCGCGTTATTGACATGATTGAGGAAATGAAAGAAAAAGGGCATGTGCGCGAATACATTCAAAATAAAATTGATAACAAAGAGAAAATTATGGGCTTTGGTCATCGTGTTTATCAAGGTGGCGATCCACGTGCGTATCATTTGAAAGAAATGGCTCGGAAGCTTACTGAGAAAAAAGGCGAGCCAGAATACTACGATATTTCAGCTGAGGTTGAAGAGGCAGTTTGGGAATTTAAGCATTTGAAACCGAATGTCGATTTCTATTCAGCATCTGTGTATCACGCACTAAACATCGATCATGACTTGTTTACGCTTGTTTTTGCGATGAGCCGTGTATCAGGATGGTTGGCGCATATTTTTGAACAATACCGTGATAACCGCTTGATTCGACCGCGTGCGATTTACGTAGGACCAGAATCAAGAGAATATATTCCTGTCAATGAACGGGACTAATAATTACAAGGGGGAATTAATTTGACACAAGGTGAAAAAATCCAAGTAGTAGATGGTGTTTTAAAAACGCCAAATAATCCAGTGATTCCATTTATTGAAGGCGATGGCACAGGCCCGGATATTTGGCGCGCTTCTAAACGCGTGCTAGATGCAGCTGTTGAAAAAGCATATAATGGTGAAAAGAAAATCGATTGGCGTGAAGTTTTAGCAGGTGAAAAAGCGTTTAATCAAACAGGTGAATGGCTACCGCAAGCGACACTAGATACAATTGATGAGTATTTAATTGCGATTAAAGGGCCTCTTACAACGCCGATTGGTGGCGGTATCCGCTCGCTAAACGTAGCGCTCCGTCAAGAGTTGGATTTGTATGTGTGTTTACGCCCAGTTCGTTATTTCACAGGGGTTCCTTCTCCTGTAAAGCGACCTGAGGATACTGATATGGTCATTTTCCGTGAAAATACGGAAGATATTTATGCAGGCATTGAATTCAAAGAGGGAAGTAAAGAAGCGAAGAAGTTAATTGATTTCCTACGTGATGAATTCGGTGTAAATAAAATTCGGTTCCCCGAAACATCGGGAATTGGCGTGAAACCTGTTTCCAAAGAAGGAACAGAGCGCTTGGTACGTGCGGCGATTGAGTATGCGATTAAAGAAAAACGCAAATCATTAACGCTTGTTCATAAAGGAAATATCATGAAATTCACAGAAGGAGCCTTCAAAACATGGGGGTACGACCTTGCAGAGCGTGAATTTGGCGATAAAGTTTTCACGTGGTCTGAATATGACCGGATTGTGGAAGCAGAGGGTGTCGACGCGGCCAATGCAAAGCAGGACGCGGCGCTTGCGGCAGGCAAGATTTTAGTTAAAGACTCCATTGCAGATATTTTCTTACAGCAAATTTTGACACGTCCAGCAGAATTTGATGTCGTGGCGACGATGAACTTGAATGGGGATTATATTTCTGATGCGCTTGCGGCTCAAGTTGGCGGAATTGGTATCGCTCCAGGCGCAAACATTAACTACTTGACGGGACATGCGATTTTTGAGGCGACACATGGCACGGCTCCGAAATATGCAAACCTTGATAAAGTGAATCCATCATCCGTGATTCTCTCTGGAACATTGTTGCTTGAACATATTGGCTGGGGTGAGGCGGCGAACTTGATTATTAGATCGATGGAAAAAACAATCGCTGCCAAAACGGTTACTTACGACTTTGCACGTTTAATGGACGGTGCGACAGAAGTAAAATGTTCCGAGTTTGCAGATGCATTGATTCGCAATTTTTAATTTAAGACAAGACCGTGTTTTGAAATAGGAGTGAGCTTCTGACCCCTATTTTGAAACATGGTTTTTTTATGCGTGCGAATAAAGGCGTAATAAGTGTTTCTATGGTAAAATGGACATAATCAGCGTTAAATTTTGAGGAGGAATCCCTGTGAATAAAATCGTACTAATTGATGGAAATAGTATTGCGAATCGTGCTTTCTACGCATTGCCACTTTTGAGTAATGATAAAGGTGTCTATACGAATGCGGTGTATGGCTTTGCAATGATGATAATGAATGTGCTGGAAAAGGAGCAGCCAAATCATGTATTGGTGGCTTTTGATGCGGGAAAAACGACTTTTAGACATAGCCAGTTTAAGGAGTATAAGGGCGGACGCCAAAAAACGCCTAGTGAGTTATCTGAGCAGTTTCCATTCATTCGGGAGTTATTGGATGCTTATTCGATTCCACGCTACGAACTGCCGAACTATGAGGCGGACGATATCATTGGCACAGTAACAAAACACGCCGAAAAAGATGGTTTAGAGGTCGTTGTTATAACGGGAGATCGCGATTTAACACAACTTGCAAGTGACAAAACAACGGTGTATATTACTAAAAAAGGCATCACTGATATGGAGCAAAATACGCCAACTAGTTTAAAAGAAAAATATAATCTCGCCCCTGAGCAAATTATTGATATGAAAGGCTTGATGGGTGATGCTTCAGATAATATTCCGGGAATTCCTGGCGTTGGCGAAAAGACTGCGCTGAAACTACTACATCAATTTGGAACAGTAGAGGAAGTATTAGCTAACGCTGATCAAATTTCTGGTAAGAAGCTACAGGAAAAAGTGATAGATAATAAGGAATCTGCAATTATGAGTAAAGAATTGGCGACAATTAACACGGATTCGCCACTAGAAATCAAAGTTTCTGATTTGAAATATAACGGGTATGATACGGAAAAAGTTGTGCCATTGCTAAAAGAACTCGGTTTTGCGACGCTTTTGAAAAATATTCAAGGGGAGTCTAGTGAACCGGAAAAAGAGATGGAAGCTATTACTTTTGAAATGGTAGACGAGATTACGACTGCACATTTAAGCGATAAAGCTGCGATTTATGTCGAGTTGGATAACGATAACTACCACACGGCGCCTTTTATTGGAATTACTTTTCATTCGGAAGCGGGGACATTTTTTGCCAATGCAGATGTACTAGCAAAGTCACCAGAACTGAAATCGTGGCTAGAAAACCCGAAGAAAGAAAAAGTTGTATATGATGCAAAGAAAACGATTGTTGGATTCTCCAAATTTGATATAGCGGTTGATGGCATCGAATTTGACATTATGCTAGCGTCCTATTTGCTCAATCCATCTGATACAATTGACGATTTTGCGAGTGTAGCAGTCAGTCACGATTTCGATGCGGTGAAAACCGATGAGCTTGTCTACGGAAAAGGGGCTAAACGAGCGATTCCAGAAGAAGCCATCGTAGCAGAGCATTTAGCACGAAAAGTAGTTGCAGTTTCTGAATTAGAAAGAAAGATGCGTACAGAACTCGAAAATAATGAGCAGTTAGGCTTGTTTGAAGACCTTGAGTTGCCGCTTTCTAAAGTGCTTGCGAAAATGGAAATGTATGGCGTTAAAGTTGATACCGCACGTTTAGAAGATATGAAAGTGGAGCTTGCAGGACGACTAAGTGAGTTGGAGAAAACGATTCACGAATATGCAGGTTCTGAGTTTAACATTAATTCACCGAAGCAATTAGGGGTTGTTTTATTTGAAAATCTAGGATTACCAGCTGAAAAGAAGACTAAAACGGGCTATTCCACATCCGCGGACGTCCTTGAGAAACTCGCAGGTTCACATCCAATTATTGAAAGTATCTTAATGTACCGCCAACTTGGTAAACTCCAATCAACTTATATCGAAGGTTTGCTAAAAGTGACACATCAAGATACGCAAAAAGTGTACACGCGCTTCAATCAAACTTTGGCACAAACTGGGCGTCTTAGTTCCGTTGACCCAAACCTGCAAAACATCCCAATTCGCCTTGAAGAAGGACGTAAAATCCGCCAAGTCTTTGTTCCGTCAGAGCCAGATTGGAAGATTTTTTCAGCCGATTACTCACAAGTTGAATTACGTGTTTTGGCTCATATTTCGGAGGATGAGAACTTGCAATATGCGTTCAAACACGACTATGATATCCACACAAAAACAGCGATGGACGTTTTTCATGTGGAGCAGGATGAAGTGGACTCGTTGATGCGCCGCCAAGCCAAAGCAGTTAATTTTGGTATCGTATACGGCATTAGTGATTACGGTCTATCTCAAAATCTGGGTATTACGCGAAAAGAAGCACGCGATTTTATCGATCGTTATTTCGTGAGTTATCCTGCAGTGAAGGAATATATGGAAAACATTGTGCGCTCTGCAAAAGAGAAAGGCTATGTGGAGACCATTTTACATCGCCGTCGTTACATTCCAGAAATCACAAGTCGAAATTTCAACGTTCGCGGATTTGCTGAAAGAACAGCGATGAATACACCAATTCAAGGAAGTGCCGCCGATATTATCAAAAAAGCGATGATTCTCATGAATGACCGTTTGATTTCAGAAAAACTAGAAGCGCGTCTTCTGCTCCAAGTGCACGATGAGCTTATTTTTGAAGCACCTGAAAGCGAAATCGCGAAACTCGAGGAAATCGTTCCGGATGTAATGGAGAATGCGGTTGAACTTTCCGTGCCACTCAAAGTGGATAGTTCTTTTGGCGACACATGGTACGATGCTAAATAACATAAGTAAGGGGTTAAAATCATGCCAGAATTACCAGAAGTAGAAAATGTTCGTGCAACACTCGCCGAACTTGTGATAGGTAAAGAAATAGATCAAGTGATTATCGGTGCTCCAAAAATGATTGTTGGGATGCCTGCTGAGCAATTTGTAGGAAATATGATTGGACAAAAGATTGAAGCTGTTCGCCGCCGTGGTAAATTTTTGCTTATAGATACGACAGATGGCACGCTTTTATCGCATCTGCGAATGGAAGGGAAATATCGTCTCAATAATGCGACAGATCCAGTAGACAAACATACACATGTGACGTTTCATTTCACAGACGATACCGAATTGCGCTATCTTGATGTTCGTAAATTTGGCACGATGGAACTCGTCTTAAAAGGCCAAGAAGAGCTTACAAAATCGATTCAAAAGTTGGGCCCAGAACCGCTTTCTTCAGACTTTGAAAAAAGTATCTTTGCGGCTAAACTAAAAAAAACCGGACGCGCTGTCAAAACTGTATTACTAGATCAAAGTCTTGTTGCAGGTATTGGCAATATTTATGCAGACGAAATTTGTTTTCAGGCAAAAGTGCTTCCGGAACGCCCAGCAAATACGCTTAAACCAGCAGAAATCACAAGGCTTTATGAAAGTACAAAAACAATCATGGCAGAAGCAGTTGCACTCGGCGGCTCCACTATCCGCACATATGTGAACTCACAAGGAAAGATTGGCGGTTACCAAGATAAACTTCAAGTATATGGAGAAAAAGGAAATCCATGCCCTGTGTGTGGCACGCCGATTGTGAAAATCAAACTGAACGGCAGGGGTACGCACTTTTGCCCGAAATGCCAGAAGTAGGTGGCGAAAATGGCTTATATTATCGGTTTAACAGGTGGAATCGCGAGCGGAAAAAGTACAGTTAGTAGGATGTTTCACGAGGCTGGTTTTCCGATCGTCGATGCAGATATTGCGGCAAGAAAAGTTGTTGAAAAAGGTACAGAAGGAGCGCGCCAACTCCGAGCTATTTTTGGTGTAGAAATTTTTCAAGAGGACGGGGAACTCAATCGGCAGAAATTGGGAGGAATTATTTTTCATGATTCTGAAAAGCGTGAGGCTCTGAATGCTGTTGTACACCCGCTTGTGAGGCAATGGATGTTGAGCGAGCGTGACCGGTTGATAGCGAGTGGTCATGCGGTAATCGTTTTCGATATCCCACTTTTGATAGAAAGCAAGTTGCAAGAAATGGTAGACACAATCATCGTAGTTTATGTGGATGCAAAAACGCAATTGGAACGATTGATGGAACGAAACAATTTTTCAAAAAATGAAGCCAAAGCCAGAATTGCGAGTCAAATGCCGTTAATGGATAAAATTAGCTACGCGGATATCGTGATCGATAATTCGCATACGTTAGACGAGACGAAACAACAAGTAAACGAATTAATCCAGACCTTTTTAAAGTAGAAGCATAGGCGTCAGTCATGGTATACTGGTAAAAAGTAATAACATAAAATAGGAGTGGATGACAATGAAATGTCCATCTTGTAAAGGTAATAGCTCGCGCGTTGTGGATTCAAGACCTGCGGATGATGGAAATTCCATTCGGCGTCGCAGAGAATGTGAATCGTGTGGTTTTCGCTTCACAACATTCGAAAAAGTCGAGGAAAGTCCACTAATTGTCGTCAAAAAAGATGGCGTGCGTGAAGAATTTGCTAGAGAGAAAATATTGCGCGGACTCATTCGAGCTTGTGAAAAACGACCAGTTTCCGTGGAACAGTTAGAAGATGTGGTAAATGCGGTTGAGCGTGAACTTCGTAGCATCGGTGAAAGTGAAGTATCCTCCCATTTGATTGGTGAAAAATTAATGGATAAATTAGCTGTCTTAGATGAGGTTGCTTACGTGCGTTTTGCCTCCGTATATCGCCAATTCAAAGATATCAGCGTTTTTGTAGAAGAGCTCAAAGATTTAATGAATAAGACAAAACAGGAGTAAGAAAGGTGAAGTAGAGTGGCAGAATTTTGGATGGAGTTACAGCCGGTCGATAGCTACGAAGTGAAAGCGAATGGCGTGTTATCAGAAAAGGACCGCAAGATTATGACTTTTTTATATCAGCCATTAATGGGCGCGGAATGTTTGGCTCTCTACGACACGCTTGTCACAGAGGTAGAAGAAAATCGCCTTTGGTCGGAGAATCATAGCCATACGCAACTATTAAATTTACTTGGCATTGGTTTATCTAGTCTTTTCCAAGCGCGATTGAAGCTCGAAGGACTCGGTTTGCTGCGTAGTTTCGTACGAACGACAGGTGAATCCCGGCATTACATATATGAAATGGCAGCACCACTTTCTCCAGAACAATTTTTTTCCGACGGACTTCTAAATATTTATTTATATAGTAAAATCGGCAACGCACAGTACCAGCGATTGCGCCGCTTTTTTTCTGATGAGCCAATGCTAGAGAACGGTTTTGATGAAGTGACGCGCTCGTTTCAAGACGTATTTGAGACGTTTAGCGGGAGTGAATTGCCAATTAGTACAGTTGAAAATGGCGAACCGATGGGGCGGGCGACATCTCGAGGTGTGACACTGGATGATAAGGGGTTTGATTTTGCGGTGATGTTGCAAAGTTTATCGCCAACCATGTTATCGCGAAATGCAGTTACAGAAGAAGTGCGTGCCTGTATTCTGAAATTACACGCGATTTATGCTGTAGAAGAGCTTGATATGGTACATTATTTATATCGCTCGGTGCAAGCGGATGGTTCGCTAGATTTGGATTATTTACGAAAAATTGTGCGAGATGGTTACCAATTACAGAATAATCGATTGCCGGAACTGAGGGCGAAAACGGAAACAAAACTTGTTCCCAAACAGGACCTGGAGTATGGCAAAGGTGCATCTATCGAGGAACACGCGAAATATTTAGAGGGATTAACACCATACCAACTTTTAATTAACATTAGTAATGGTGCTGTGCCTGCGGAAACTGATCTTAAAGTTATTGATGAGGTGATGACGACTCAGGATTTGTCTTCGTCAGTAATGAATGTTTTGATTGAGTATGTTTTATTACAATCAGAAGGAAAAATTGCTAAGAACTATATGCTAACAATTGCAGCACACTGGAAGAGGAAAAATATTCAGACTGCGCTGGAAGCGATGAACCTTGCGAGGTATGAACATGAAAAATATCAGAAACTAAAAGATAAAAGAGAGGTTAAAAAAGCATCTGGAAATAACAGGAGCAAAGTTGTGAAAAAAGAAAATTTGCCAGATTGGTTCGATAAGAAAGATGGGGACTATAGTGAAAAGCCATTAAGTAATCAAGAACAAGAAGAACTTGAGCGCAAAGTAGCAGAGGCTAAAAAGCGATTAAACAAGAAGTAGGTGAGAATAATGGATAAAATTGAGCAAACATTAGGTCAGCTTTTTAAAGGGCGCGATTTTGAAAAAGAATATGAGATGTTAAAACAAAAAGTTCTTTCATATCCTCCAATCATATCTTTTCTGAATGAGAATAAAGAATTATTGAACGAACAAACCGTTAATCAAAACCTCTCTAAATTATATGAATTTATGCTAGAACACAAAAAAAATCAAAACAAAGAAGAGACATTAATGCCAGGATATGCCCCAAAACTTAGTTTAGAAGGTAGCTATATAAGTGTAGTTTATTATGCTACAGAAGAAAAAAAGCAGGCAGATCGTAAAAAGGCCTTTGAAAAAAGGATTCGTTCGCTATATATGCCAAAGCAGATATTAGAAGCTAATTTAAATGATTTCGATCTAGACAATGCTTCGAGGAATGCAGCTTTTATTGCTGCTGAAGAATTTTTGAGTGCCTATAAAGATTCAAAATCAGTAAAAATGTTAAAAGGACTATATATTCATGGCGAATTTGGAACTGGGAAATCCTATTTACTAGGAGCGATTGCCAAAAATCTTGCAGAATTTGGGGTTACCTCGACGCTAGTATATTTGCCTGAATTTATGCGTGAAATTAAGCAATCTATAGCTGACAACACTGTGGGTGATAAGATTCAATTCGCCAAAGAGACCGATATATTAATGTTAGATGACATTGGTGCAGAATCAATGACAGCTTGGACACGAGATGAAGTTCTAGGAGCAATTTTGCAATTTAGGATGCAAGAGGAATTACCAACTTTCTTTTCTTCTAACTTTAGTATGGATTATTTAGAAACGGAATTAATGTTTACTAAAAATGGAAGTGAAGAGCGGATGAAAGCTCGTCGTCTTATGGAAAGGGTCAGATACTTATCCAAAGAAGTAGAATTGAATGGTAGAAATCGTCGACATTAAATATTCATTTGTATATTAGGTGTTATAGTTGCACTCACGAATAGCGACTAAATGATTAGTTATCGCAGTGATAAGCCTTATTATTTTTCAGGGTAAAGCTTGACATTTCGTTCAATCCGATTTATTATACAGGTAATGATGAAACAAGTATTGATAAGGACAACATTTTATTAACGTCTGATTCACAGAGAAGGAGGTATTGCTGAGATCCTCCTAATTAGCCAATAAAGTGACCCCCTTTGAACTTTTCATTCGAAATCAAGTTGTCTTTGAGAGTAGTTTGAGACGGAGCACACCGTTAACTGTGACAAGAGAAGAATTTTTCGGAATTCTTGAATCTTGGGTGGAACCACGTGTTGAAAGACTCGTCCCTTGCACAAGCTTGGGATGGGTCTTTTTTTGTTCCCTAAAAGTTAGAATGTGCGTATAAAAGTCCGCGTTTCGTCTAAAAATTTGAAGAAGGAGTCGAAGAAAATGAGAATTACATTTCCAGATGGTGCAGTAAAAGAATTTGAGGCTGGCGTTTCTACAGCAGATATCGCAGCATCTATTAGCCCAGGCCTTAAGAAAAAGGCGTTAGCAGGTAAAGTGAACGGAACATTGGTTGACCTAGTGACACCGATTCTTGAGGATTCAAAAATCGAAATCGTGACTCCAGATCATGAAGATGCGCTACAAATTTTGCGACATAGTTCGGCTCACTTGCTGGCTCAAGCACTTAAACGTTTGTATCCAGGTATTACTTTCGGAGTAGGCCCAGCAATCGATTCAGGTTTCTACTATGATGTTGATACAGAAGTAGCGATCAGTGAAGAAACTTTCCCAGCAATCGAAAAAGAAATGCAGAATATCATTCGTGAAAATTTACCGATTACGCGCGAAGAAGTTTCTCGTGAAGAAGCTATCAAACGTTTCAAAGCAATCGGCGATAATTATAAGTTAGAGCTTATTGAAGCAATTCCAGCAGATGAAACAGTTACTATCTATACACAAGGCGAATTTTTTGACTTATGTCGTGGCGTCCATGTTCCATCTACTGGTAAAATTCAAGTGTTCCAATTGCTAAGTGTAGCCGGAGCTTACTGGCGTGGCGATAGTAATAACAAGATGTTACAGCGTATATACGGTACTGCCTTTTTCGATAAAAACGGCTTGAAAGAATTTTTACGTATGCAACAAGAGGCGAAAGAGCGCGATCATCGCAAATTGGGTAAAGAGCTCGAGTTATTTGCAAACAGCCAAGAAGTTGGTCAAGGGTTACCGCTATGGCTTCCAAAAGGTGCAACAATCCGTCGCGTTATCGAACGTTACATCGTTGACAAAGAGGAGCGTCTAGGATATAACCATGTGTATACTCCAATCATGGCGAATGTGGAGCTTTACAAAACAAGCGGTCACTGGGATCACTATCATGAAGATATGTTCCCAACAATGAAAATGGATAACGAAGAACTCGTACTGCGACCAATGAACTGCCCGCATCACATGATGATTTATAAAAACGATATTCATAGTTATCGCGAATTACCAATCCGTATTGCGGAACTTGGCATGATGCACCGTTATGAAATGAGTGGTGCGCTATCTGGCCTTCAACGCGTTCGTGGGATGACACTAAATGATGCGCACGTATTTGTTCGCCCAGACCAAATACAAGATGAATTCAAACGCGTAGTTGAGCTAATTTTAGCTGTATATAAAGATTTTGCCATCACAGATTACAGTTTCCGCCTAAGCTATCGTGATCCAGAAAACACTGAGAAATATTTCGATGACGATGCTATGTGGGAAAAAGCGCAAGGTATGTTAAAAGATGCAATGGATGACATGAACTTAGAATACTATGAAGCAGATGGTGAAGCAGCATTTTATGGTCCAAAGCTTGATGTTATGGTCAAAACTGCGATTGGCAAAGATGAAACATTGTCTACTGTTCAACTCGATTTCCTACTTCCAGAACGCTTTGACCTAACTTACATTGGCGAAGACGGCGAAAAACACCGTCCAGTCGTTATTCACCGTGGTGTCGTATCCACAATGGAACGTTTCGTAGCTTACCTGATTGAAGAATATAAAGGTGCATTCCCAACATGGTTAGCTCCAATTCAAATGGAAATTATCCCAGTCAGCGTCGATGCACATATGGATTACAGCAAAGCGCTTAAAGACAAGCTCATGTATGCTGGTTTCCGTGTAGAGGTAGACGAGCGCAATGAAAAACTAGGATACAAGATACGTGAAGCCCAAACAAAGAAAATTCCGTATGCACTTGTTATTGGAGATCAAGAAGTAGAAAGCAACGCAGTCAATGTACGTAAATATGGTGAGAAAGACTCAGAGAATTTACCACTAGATGAATTCATCGCACGCGTACAAGCAGAAGTATCACAATTATAATTTCTAAGCAAGGTTCTCCCGTCGATGGAGAGCCTTTTTGCTTAATTGACGTAATTCCGTTATACTTAAAAAAGATCATTTTAGATAAAGGTGGAAATTATGAATATAAATAATGTAGAACTTGTAATAAGCGCTGTTTGGAAAGAGCAGTACCCAGAAGGTGGCTTGCCAGAGTTTGCGCTCGCGGGTCGTTCAAATGTTGGGAAGTCCTCTTTCATCAATACGATGATTCGTCGTAAAAGCATGGCTCGCATCTCACAAAAACCTGGAAAAACGCAAACATTGAACTTTTATAAAATTGAGGATTCGTTTTTCTTTGTTGATGTTCCAGGCTACGGTTTCGCGAAAGTTTCTAAAAAAGAACGCCAAAAGTGGGGCGAGATGATTGAGACATACATGACGAGTAGAACGGCATTAAAAGCTGTTATTCAGATTGTTGATTTGCGTCATAAGCCGACCGAAGATGATCGAAACATGTATGAATTTTTGAAGTATTATCAGATACCTGCTATCGTCATCGCGACAAAAGCAGATAAAATTCCGCGCAGCAAATGGCATAAAAATATGAAAATTGTCAAGGAAACGTTGGATTTTGATCCAGAAGACGGTTTCGTGATGTTTTCATCTGAAACAAAAATGGGCAAAGAAGAGGCTTGGGAGTTAATAGAAGGATTTATGAAGTAATTTTTTGATTATTCACAAGCGCACAAGTTGGCGGCTATTTTAAAAAGTGTTAGAATGAAGCTTGAATTTACTAATATAAAAGGGGGCTTATTGATGTACATTCTCTCTGTCGGTCTAAATCATACAAGCGCGCCGATTGAAATACGAGAACGGTTAGCTTTCAATCCAGAAGAAGAGGAGATGGCATTGGTTTCCTTGCAACGAGAAAAAAGCATTTTAGAAAATGTTATTATTTCAACATGTAATCGTACAGAAATTTTTGCTGTCGTGGATCAAATCCATACAGGCAGATACTATATGAAACGATTTTTGGCGAATTGGTTCCAAATGGATATGCAAATTTTGGAGCCTTATTTGTTGTTTTTTGAAGAGGAAGAAGCTGTGAAGCACCTGTATCGTGTGACAAGTGGCTTAGATTCTTTGATTCTTGGTGAGACACAGATTCTTGGTCAAGTGAAGGAAGCCTTTACTAGCGCACAAAATAATAGAACGACTGGAACTATTTTAAACCAGCTATTCCGAGAGTCTGTTCATTTTGCAAAAAATATCCATCATACAATGAAAATCAATGAAAATGCTGTATCGATTAGCTACGCGGCGGTGGAAGTCTTAAAAAAAGTATCTCCAACTGTGGCGGATAAAAAAACAGTTATTGTTGGTGCTGGAAAAATGGGCGTACTAGCTATTCAAAATATGCTTGGAGCCAAAATTTCGAATATGACGTTATTAAACAGAACGAGTGAACGAGCTAAAAATATAGCAGAAAAGTTGGGCGTGCAGTGGTGCGGTTTTGAGTCCTTGGATCAACATTTGAAACGCACGGAGATCTTGATTACGTCCACCTCAGCAACGACACCAATTATCACGAAAAATATGGTATCTGATGCTATGGCAGAACGCGAAAATCCGCTCATCATTGTTGATATTGCTTTGCCGCGTAACGTTGAAGCAACATGTGCAGACGTTCCCAATGTGACGTTGTTTGACATCGATGACTTAGGTGATGTTATTCAAGAAAATACACAGCAACGACAAGCGATGGTAATACAAATTGAAAAACAGATTGAAGAGGCCTGTATTCAATTTTACGAATGGCAAAAGCAGCTTGGTGTTGTTCCGATTATTAAAGACTTGCGTGAAAAAGCATTGGAATTACAGGCAGAAACAATGCAAAGCCTTTCCAACAAATTGCCGAATTTAACGGAGCGTGAACAAGTTATCATTGGTAAGCATATGAAGAGCATTATTAATCAGTTACTGAAACATCCAATTTCAGAGCTAAAAGAGATGGCTACAACCCCTGATGCGGCTCATGATATTGAGGTTTTTCAACATATATTTGACCTTCAAAAAACAGAGAATAAAGAAATAACAAAAGAAAAAGTGGGTGAAAGAGCATGACTCGAAAAATTATTGTTGGTTCAAGGCGGAGCCAGCTTGCTTTAACACAGACAAAATGGGTAATTGCCAAACTTCAAAAAGAATTTCCTGATGTAAGCTTTGAAATTGAGGAAATTGTGACAAAAGGAGACCGAATACTGGATGTCACATTAAGCAAAGTAGGTGGCAAAGGCCTTTTTGTATCGGAAGTAGAGGATGCATTGAGCGAAAAGCGGATTGATTTCGCTGTACATAGCATGAAGGATGTCCCATCAACTTTGGCGGAAGGTCTCGTGATTGGAGCGATTCCTAAACGTGAGAACCCGTTAGACTGCCTTATTTTTAAAGAACGAAGAAGTTTGGACGAGCTAGCAGAGGGAGCAGTTGTTGGGACGAGCAGTTTGCGACGAGCTGCTCAATTACTCCACATTCGCCCAGATTTAACGATTAAGCCCATTCGAGGAAATATCGATACTAGACTTAGAAAATTACAAGAAGAAGACTTTGATGCTATTGTTTTAGCTGTCGCAGGTTTGAAACGCATGGACTGGCTTGATAAATTGGAGCAAGAGAATACGTTCCTAGATGTATCCGTGTGCCTTCCTGCTGTTGGACAAGGGGCGCTTGCAATTGAATGTCGGGAAGATGATTCGCTTGTAAGAGACATGTTATCGCTACTACAACATATCGAAACGAGTCAAGCAGTTGAAGCGGAACGCACACTTCTAAAAGCATTAGATGGAGGATGTGAAATCCCAATCGCTGGATATGCGACTACGAAAGATGGATGTATAGAATTGAAAGGCCTTGTAAGCTCCGCTAATGGCAAAACTTTTTATCAAATCACTGAACAAGGCGAAGACCCAAAAGCGCTAGGTTTAAGCGTGGCAGAGAAACTCATCAAATTAGGTGCCAAAGAGATTATTCAGGAATTAAGAGATAATGTCTAAACATATTTTATTAACACGTGAGGTTGGGAAAAATGAAACATCACAGCTTTCTTTAGAGCGTGCGGGGTTTCAAGTCTCTATTGTTCCGATGATTGAGACAAGGCCATGTAAGTGCCAAATGGCTCTAGGAGACTATGATTGGATTGTGTTCACGAGTGCGAATACGGTGCGCTATTTCTTTGAGCAACAGGCGGCTATTCCTAGTCATGTTAAAATAGCGGTCATTGGTGAGAAAACCGCTGAAATGCTTGCGTCAAACCAATATAATCCAGATTTTCTGCCTACACGATTTACAACAGATATTTTTATCGATGAGTGGTTAGCGCTCGATTTAAATCAGCAACAAATCTTTATCCCGAAAAGTAATATTGCGCGAGATGAAATAGAGCGACAATTTAAGAATGCTGGGCACTTAGTGACATCGCGTGCCATTTACGAGACAGTTTCCCCAGAAAGGGCCAGGGAACAATTGCAAAGTGTTACGAAGTCTAGCCCGATTGATATAGCAGTATTTGCAAGTCCTTCTGCATGGCACCATTTTTTGAAAAGTTACACAGACGATGTCGCTAAACTAAAAATCGCATCTATCGGTCCTGTTACAACAAGGGCAATCGAGTTGTCTGGCTTTGCAGTGACATACGCACCAACAAACTACACGATGCGCCAAGTATGCGAAATTCTAATTAAAGGAGAGCAATAACTATGAACCAAAGCTTTGATAGACATCGTCGGTTAAGGAGCAGTGCCGCAATGCGTGACCTTGTTCGCGAAACAGTGCTACATACCGATGACTTAATTTATCCTATTTTTGTAAAGGAAGGTAATAATACGAAAACAGAAGTGACCTCTATGCCAGGTGTTTTTCAATTTCCTTTACATGAATTGGAAGAAGAAGTTGCTGAACTCATAACGCTTGGTATCAAGGCAATTATTTTATTCGGTCTTCCAAATGACAAAGACGATGTTGGCACAGGTGCATATCATTCGCATGGTATCGTCCAAGAAGCCACCAGACTAGTGAAAAAAATAGCTCCTGAAATGCTTGTTATTGCGGATACGTGTCTTTGCGAATTCACAGATCATGGACATTGTGGCGTTATTGAAAATGGAGAAGTAGAAAACGATAAATCACTAGCATTGCTCAAAAAAACAGCACTTAGTCAAGCGGGGGCGGGAGCTGATATCATTGCACCATCTAATATGATGGACGGATTTGTAAAAGTTATTCGTGAAGGCCTAGATGAAGCTGGCTATCAACATATTCCAATCATGTCGTATGCAGTGAAGTATGCTTCTGCTTTTTATGGGCCGTTTCGCGATGCAGCTAATAGTGCTCCTCAATTTGGCGACCGTAAAACGTACCAGATGGATCCAGCAAACAGGCTTGAGGCGCTACGTGAGGCTCAAAGTGACGAGCAAGAGGGGGCTGATTTCTTAATTGTCAAGCCAGCGCTTTCTTATTTGGATATTGTTCGAGATGTACGAAATCGGACAAACCTTCCCGTTGTAGCCTATAATGTAAGTGGTGAGTATGCAATGGTAAAGGCAGCAAGTGCGAATGGTTGGATCGATGAACAGCGAATCGTTATGGAAATGCTATTAAGTATGAAGCGTGCTGGTGTAAGTCTGATTATCACTTATTTTGCTAAAGATGTTGCCCGTTATTTAAAAGGAGATGCTTAAATGAATCAGTATACAAACTCAGTTAAAGCCTTTAAAGAAGCTGAAAAAGTTTTGCCTGGCGGTGTTAATAGTCCAGTTCGTGCTTTTAAATCGGTAAATGCTAATCCTGTTTTTATGGAGCATGGAAAAGGTGCTTACTTAACAGATATTGATGGCAACAAATACATTGACTACGTACTATCATGGGGACCATTAATATTGGGCCACGCAAATGATCATGTCGTCAAAGCAGTTACAGATGCTGTGTTGAAGGGAACAAGTTTTGGAACACCAACAGAAATTGAAACAGAGCTCGCAAAACTTGTTGTGGAGCGCGTTCCATCTGTTGAAATGGTACGCATGGTATCCTCAGGCACAGAAGCAACCATGAGTGCTATTCGATTAGCAAGAGGATACACCAAGAGAAATAAAATTGTTAAATTCGAAGGAAGTTATCATGGTCATGGGGATTCATTGCTAATAAAAGCCGGCTCAGGTGTCGCAACACTTGGCTTGCCAGATTCACCAGGTGTAACTCCGGGACTTGCTGCGGACACGATTGCTGTTCCGTATAATGATTTAGAAAGCGTAAAATTCGTTTTTGAAAAATACGGTGCAGAAATTGCTGCTGTTATTGTTGAGCCTGTAGCAGGTAATATGGGTGTCGTACCGCCAATCGAGGGTTTCCTAGAAGGTTTGCGTGATGTAACAAGCAAATATGAAAGTTTACTTATTTTCGATGAAGTCATGACGGGATTCCGAGTCGATTTTTATAGTGCTCAAGGTCTATATGTTGTCACACCAGATATCACATGTCTTGGAAAAGTGATTGGTGGCGGGCTTCCAGTTGGCGCTTACGGTGGAAAAAAAGAAATTATGGAACACATTGCTCCGGCAGGTTCTATCTATCAAGCGGGAACGTTATCTGGAAATCCCGTAGCGATGAATGCTGGCTATGCAACGCTGAAACAATTAACACCACACCACTATGACTATTTTAGAACATTGATTGACAAGCTTGAAGAAGGCTTGGTTGTGTTATCTGAGCAATACGAAGTTCCGATTGCTGTTAACCGGGCTGGTTCGATGTTTGGCTTCTTCTTCACAGATCAGAAAGTCATTAATTATGATACAGCAAAAACATCAAATTTAACTTATTTCTCTAACTACTATCGAGAAATGCTCAACAATGGCATTTTTCTACCTCCATCTCAGTATGAAGGGCTATTCATTTCCACCGAACATACGGATGTAGAAATTGCAAAAACATTAGAAGCAATAGAGGCATCTATGAAAGCATTACGTTGACGATTCATGCTTTATTTGTTACAATGATTCCAATCTAATATTCGTAAATGCAAGGATGAGGAAGAGTAAATTATTTTTTCTTTTGAAGAGAGGAGACGGTTGGTGCAAGTCTCTAAGAAAAGTATTTGAACGTAGCCTCTGAGCAGTATTCCTGAAAAGGTAGTAAGGGATATCGGGAAACTTTCTCTCGTTAAATGAATGAAGTGCCGTCTTTTCGTACGGTAAAAAGGTGGTACCGCGGAAAATACTCTTTTCGTCCTTTATGGATGAGAGGAGTTTTTTTTGTGCTAAAAAAGAATTTAAACTGTAGGAGGAAAAGCAATGACTGAATTAAATATGCCAACAAAGTATAACCCGCAAGACATTGAAAAAAACAGATACGACTGGTGGATTGAGCAAGAATTTTTTAAAGCAGATGGAAAAAATGACAAGCCAGCGTATTCAGTTGTCATTCCACCACCAAATGTAACGGGAAAGTTGCATTTAGGACACGCTTGGGATACTACGCTACAAGATATCTTAACTCGCATGAAGCGAATGCAAGGTTTTGACACGCTTTATTTACCAGGAATGGATCACGCAGGCATAGCTACTCAAGCTAAGGTAGAAGCTAAGCTACGTGAAAGTGATATCTCACGTTATGATTTAGGTCGTGAAAAATTCATTTCCAAAGCGTGGGATTGGAAAGAAGAGTATGCAGGTTTTATTAGAGAACAATGGAAAAAGATTGGTTTGGGGTTAGACTATTCCAGAGAACGTTTCACTCTTGACGAAGGCTTATCCGACGCTGTAAAGAAGGTATTTGTGTCGTTGTATGAAAAAAACCTGATTTATCGCGGACAGTACATTATCAATTGGGATCCAGTTGCTAAGACGGCATTATCAGATATTGAAGTTATTCATCAAGATGTAGAAGGCCAATTTTATCATTTGAAATATCCGCTAACAGATGGCTCAGGTTTTCTTGAGGTTGCGACGACAAGACCTGAAACGATTCCAGGAGATACAGCTGTTGCTGTTCACCCTAAGGATGAGCGTTATCAAGCGTTTATTGGAAAAACAATTACACTACCTATTATTGGAAGAGAAATCCCGATTGTTGCAGATGATTATGTGGAGCGTGAGTTCGGTTCAGGCGTTGTAAAAATCACACCTGCCCATGACCCTAATGATTTCGAAGTTGGTAATCGCCATGACTTACCGCGAGTTATTGTAATGAATGAAGATGCAACGATGAATGAAGCATCTGGCAAATATAATGGAATGGATCGTTTCGAAGCAAGAAAAGCGATTGTGGAAGATTTTAAAGAACTAGGTTTGTTCATAAAACAAGAGCCACACCTGCATTCTGTTGGTCATTCAGAGCGTACGGGAGCTGTTGTTGAACCATATTTATCAATGCAATGGTTTGTAAAAATGCAACCATTAGCGGAACAAGCTGTTAAATTACAGGAAAACCCTGATTCAAAGGTAAACTTCATCCCTGATCGCTTTGAGAAAACATACTTGTCATGGATGGAAAATATTCATGATTGGTGTATTTCTCGTCAATTATGGTGGGGACATAGAATCCCAGCATGGTATCACAATGAAACAGGCGAACTTTATGTCGGTGAAGAAGCACCTACGGATATCGAGAATTGGAGACAAGATGAAGATGTACTTGATACATGGTTTAGCTCTGCGTTATGGCCTTTTTCTACAATGGGATGGCCGAATGAGGAAAATATTGATTTTCAGAAGTTTTTCCCAACAAGCACGCTTGTAACAGGTTATGATATTATCTTTTTCTGGGTATCTCGAATGATTTTTCAATCAGTAGAATTTGTAGACACGAGACCGTTTAAAGATACCTTAATACATGGCTTAGTCAGAGATGCTGACGGCAAGAAAATGTCTAAATCACTTGGAAATGGTGTCGATCCAATAGAGGTAGTTGAGAAATACGGCGCTGATTCACTACGTTATACCCTATCTACTGGAACTGCACCAGGACAAGATTTAAAGTTTAGTTTTGAAAAAGTAGAGTCTACATGGAACTTTATTAATAAGATTTGGAATGCTTCACGTTTTGCATTGATGAACATGGAAGGTATGAAATATGAAGCCATCGATTTAGCTAATGTGACAGAAGTAAGTGATAAATGGATCTTAACTCGACTTAATGAGACAATTGAAACGGTAACAAATCTAGCTGAAAAATATGAATTTGGCGAAGTGGGTCGCACACTTTATAACTTCATTTGGGATGAATTTTGTGATTGGTATATTGAAATTGCCAAAATATCCTTATATGGAGATGACTTAAAAGCGAAGCATACTACAAAATCTGTTCTAGCTTATGTTTTAGATAATACGATGCGATTGCTACATCCATTTATGCCATTTGTAACTGAGGAAATTTGGCAAAACCTACCTCATGAAGGGACATCTATTACCATTGCTTCTTGGCCAAAAGTAAATAAAGAGCAAGTTGATAAGGATGCTTCGGATTCGATGAAGTTGCTAGTAGAAGTGATTCGAGCTGTTCGTAATATTCGAGCAGAGGTTAATACACCGCTAAGCAAACAAATCAAGCTACAATTAAAACCAAAAACAGATGAACATAAAGCTATCTTAGAGAGGAATATCTCTTATATTGAACGCTTCTGTAATCCTGAAATTACAACAATTTCTTTTGATATAGAACCATCAAAAACAGCGATGACAGCCGTTGTTTCTGGAGCTGAAATATATTTGCCACTAGAAGGTCTTATCAATATTGAGGAAGAAATTGCGCGTCTAGAAAAAGAATTATCGAAATGGAAAAAAGAAGTATCGCGAGTGCAAGGTAAATTATCTAATGAAAAATTCATGGCAAAAGCGCCCGAAAATATCATTGAAGAAGAGAGAGCAAAGGAAAAAGACTACATGGAGAAAAGACTATTGGTCGAAGAAAGAATTAACTCATTAAAAAACAACTAAATGAACTATTTCAGACCTTCTGTGCAACAAAGCAAGCGGAGGGTCTGATTTTTATTAAATAAGGAGGATACGTATGAGTTTTCATAACTATACTGATGCACTGCAATGGATTCATGGAACTTTGCGCATGGGAATAAAACCTGGTCTCATGAGGATGGAATGGATGTTGGCCAAACTAGATCACCCTGAAAACAAAAATAAATGGGTACATATTGCTGGAACAAATGGGAAGGGATCGACATTAACTTTCCTGCGTAATATTTTAGAACAATCTGGATACAGGGTTGGAACATTCACTTCACCATACATTGAAATATTTAATGAGCGGATTAGTGTCAATGGCATTCCGATTGTTGATGAAATGATTGTCAGGCTTTGCAATAGAATAAAACCTTTGGCCGATGAACTTGATAAAACAGAATTTGGGCATCCTTCTGAGTTTGAAATAATTACGGTAATGATGTTCCTATATTTTGCTGAATATGACAACATTGATATTGGACTTGTGGAAGTTGGCCTTGGCGGGAGGCTTGATTCAACTAATGTCATTACTCCTCTGATTTCTGTAGTGACCACTATAGGTATGGATCATATGGAATTTTTAGGCGATTCACTTCAAAGCATAGCCAAAGAAAAGGCGGGTATTTTTAAAAAGCACGTTCCGATTGTTAGTGGTGTGCTACAGCCCGAGATTCGTGCGATGTATAAGGAAAAATCTGTGTCTTACCAGTCGGATTTATATCAGTTGAGTACTAATTTCTTTGTGAAGAAACAAGCGGATGAAATGTTTAACTATCGAACGTCGAATCAAGAAATAAGAGATATAGAGGTTGGGTTGATAGGTGACCATCAGTTGGATAATGCTGCGGTTGCAATAAAAACATCAGAACTTTTGCAGGCAAGCGGATTTGCAATTACAGAAGATGCCGTAAAACAGGGAGTGAAGTTAGCTAAGTGGCCTGGACGTATGGAGCAGGTAAATAATTCACCATTAGTTTTTTTAGACGGTGCCCACAATCTGGAAGGAATGCAGGTGCTGGTGAATTCGGCTATAAAGTTCAGAGGATCTCCTGTAAAAATACTTTTTACAGCAATGAGAGATAAAGCTTTTGTAGAGATGATTGACTTATTAAAACGAATAGAAGATGTAGAGATTGTTCTAACTACTTTTGATTACCCCAGATCTCTAACCGTAGATGAAATAAATCAAATTGCAAATACGAATAACATTGCTTCTGTTGAAAATTGGGAAGATACATTAAAAAGCTGGATTAAAGGCGGGGGTGAGGAGATTATTCTTGTCACTGGTTCACTTTATTTTATTTCAGAGGTTAGAAAAAAATTATTAAAACACTAAACTTTGGAAAAAAGGCTCTGCTCGAAGGGGGCTTTTTTTGTTAGTTTAAATTTATTTATACTAAAAGTAAAATATATAGATAAGTATTTTGAGATACTTTTTTCTTGTAGTAATTTATTTTTCTCTAGGAGTAATTTACTTTTTAGAGGCTTTTTGTTATTAGAAAAAATTTTTTGACAATATGACAGTAAAATATTATCGTGCTACATTTATATCTAAGAAGTTGGAGGTGTATCATGATTTACATTATTTTATCTGTGTATAGCACAGTATTTGCATCTTTTTTACACGTAATAGGAGTAAATTACCCTCCTCGGAAGCCATTTTTACTCAGAGCTTCTTCAAGGTGTGATTATTGTGGTGAAAAATTGTCAGGAGCACACATGCTACCTGTTGTCTCATTTATTTTTCTTAAAGGTAGAACAAGTTGCTGTAATAAACCTATGAGTTGGAGTTACCTGGCTGTGGAAGTATTAGCACCATTATTTGTATGTATTTTGTATAAGCTATATAATTTCGAAGCTCCTTTTTATCTATACATGTTTATATTTTCATTGTTACTAATTCTGTTCGTAAGTGATATGCTTTATCTCCATATACCCAATTCAATACTGTCCCTATATCTTATTGTTTTCACCGTGTACTATGGATATACAGATGTTTCCACTCTTTTGCAACAAATGTATCAATTAATGGTTGGGGCAGTCGTATTTATAGGTCTTTACTTGTGCGTTAGAAAAGGATTTGGTTTCGGTGATATAAAATTATTAATATTACTTTGTTTTTTTCTAAGTTTGAAAGAGGTGATATTTATATTTATTGTTGCAGTATTCTCAGGAGCATTATCAATGAGTGCAGTATCTATTTTTAAAAGGGAAATAATGATAAATCGAATTCCTTTTGTTCCATTTATACTATTTGGTTTTCTATGTTGTCCAATAGCGAATGATTTTTTCTGGAATTTTTTTCTACGTCAATGAAAGGTGGAAACGCAAATGTTTATAAAAGAAATGTCTAACACTGAGAAGCCAAGAGAACGACTCCAAAAAAAAGGAGTATCAAGTCTATCTAATATTGAGTTGTTTGCAATCATTCTTGAAACTGGTAGTAGAAAGGAGTCGGTTGTAGACTTGGCTAATAGAGTAGTAGCGAAGTATTCTGAAATAGCAGATATGAGAGAAGTCACATTGCAAGAACTAACAGAAATTAATGGAATAGGCCTTGCAAAAGCTGCAAAAGTGTTAGCAGCAATTGAGATTAGCAAACGTCTAGATACGCAGAAGGTAAATCCTTGCCCTGTCATCCGAGGACCACAGGATGGAGCAGATTTAGTTATGCAAGAAATGAGCTTATTATCACAAGAGCACTTTCATTGTGTTTTTTTAAGTACGAGAAATAAATTAGTTCACCGAGAAACTATATTTATTGGTAGTTTGAATAGTAGTGTTGTTCACCCAAGAGAAATTTTCAAACAAGCGATGAAATATTCTTCTGCAAGTGTCATGTGTTTTCATAATCATCCATCAGGAGACGCGACCCCTTCAACACAAGATATTACTGTGACAAAACGGCTAAAAAAAGCGGGGGACTTGCTTGGAATTCCGCTAATAGACCATATCATTATTGGTAATAATACATTCACAAGTCTAAAGCAAGAGGGCTATTTTTAAAGAAAAGATAAATATTTCAAGTATCTCATTAAAAATTAATGTCTGTTCTTCTTAGTTATGTTATAATAAGATGGTTGTTTATGTGTATCTGTTTTTACATAAAACATCAAGGGATATCAGCATACCTGATTATTAAAAGACAATACTTTGGGGCTGGGAATTTAAGAACTATTTAAAGTTAATAGAGAGACAGCAATCATGAACAAAGTGATAATTAAGAAGAGAAAAGGAGATTAATAAATGTTTGGATTTGGAAATAAAGATATTGGAATCGACTTAGGGACTGCAAACACTTTAGTATACATGAAAGGTAAAAGTATTGTTTTAAGAGAGCCATCTGTTGTGGCAATGAAGAAAGATACGCAAGAAATTGTTGCAGTTGGTAGCGAAGCGAAGAATATGATTGGTAGAACACCGGGGAATATTGTGGCAATTCGACCAATGAAAGATGGTGTTATTGCTGATTATGATACAACAGCAGCGATGATGAAATACTACATTCAAAAAGCTAGTAAAGGTGCAAGTGCTAGTAAACCACGTGTTATGATTTGTGTTCCATCAGGCATCACTGGTGTTGAAAAACGTGCTGTTACTGATGCTACACGTCAAGCTGGTGCTAAAGAAGCATACACAATTGAAGAGCCATTTGCAGCTGCGATTGGTGCTGGTCTTCCTGTGTGGGATCCAACTGGTAGTATGGTTGTAGATATCGGCGGCGGCACTACAGAGGTTGCTGTTATTTCACTTGGTGGTATCGTGACTAGCCGTTCAGAGCGGACTGCAGGAGATGATATGGATGATGCCATTATTAATTTTATACGTAAAAAATATAATTTATTAATTGGCGATCGTACTGCCGAAACAATAAAAATGGAGATTGGCTCGGCTGATCCACTTAACTTAGGCCTAGAATCGTTTAGTATTCGCGGTCGTGATTTAGTGACTGGTCTACCAAAAACAATTGAAATCTCGCCGGAGGAAATAAGTGAAGCATTAGCAGATACAGTAGCTTCTATCATCGATGCTGTTAAGAGCACATTGGAGAACACTCCCCCTGAACTTTCCGCGGATATTATGGATAAAGGGATTGTTTTAACTGGTGGTGGCGCACTTCTTCGTAATTTAGATTCGGTGATTGCTGAGGAGACGAAAATGCCAGTTATTATTGCTGAAAATCCACTTGATTGTGTGGCAATTGGAACAGGAAAATCACTAGAAAATATGGATTTATACAAAAAGAAAAAAATGGGCTGATATAGCTTGGCGATTTTTAGTGGATTTGTGGAGCCTATTGCATAGTTGTAAAAGAAGAGGATTGACGAGACGAGGTGTTCATTATGCCACAGTTTTTCTTAAATAAACGTTTAATTATCTTGTTGATATCCATTATTGTTTTAGTGGCTTTGGTAGGATATTCACTGAGTGGAAAAAGTAAAGCTTCTTGGCCAGAGCAATTTGTGAAAGATGTTGCGGGGTTTGGAGAGAATATTGTCTCTAAACCAGTTGGCTTTGTTGCAAGTTTTTTTGATGGTGCAAAAGACTTAAAGAACACATATACAGAAAATGAGCACCTAAAAAAACGTTTAGAAGAATTGGCGCAACTTGAAAGTAAAGTATCAGATTTAACGAAAGAAAATGCAGCGTTAAAAAAATCACTGGATATTGAAGCTGATCTTAGTGATTATGAACCAATCAACGCTACGGTCATTTCTAGGAATCCCGATAACTGGAATACACAAGTTCAGATTGATAAGGGTTCTGTTGATGGCGTGAAACCTAATATGGCAGTCCGTACTCCTGAGGGGATGATTGGGAAAGTCACAAAGACTGGTGCGAAGTCTTCCACTGTGAAATTACTTAGTTCTACAGATGATAGAAACAGAATTTCTGCTATAGTACAAGGAAAATCATCGGCGTATGGAATTATTAATGGTTATGATACAGAGCAACGGTTATTAGAAATGAAGCAATTACCAGTAGATCAGAAGTTCACTAAAGGTGAGAAGGTAGTTACGTCTGGCTTAGGTGGAATTTTCCCATCAGATATTTTTATTGGAACAATTGAAAAAGTGGAAACTGATAAGATGGGATTATCTCAGACTGCGCTGGTGAAGCCGGGTGCTGACTTATACGATTTAAGTCATGTCATTGTATTGAAACGTACATTGGATGGTGATGATTCGGAAGGAACTGGGTCCTGATGAATATGAGAAAAGTAGTTGTAATGCCACTTATTGCAATCGCGATTTTTATTTTAGAAGGCGTATCTAGTATGTTGTTCAGCCAGTCGTTCTTTGGCGAGCAACGAGTTTTCATCCCGCACTTTCTTATAGTAATGCTCGTTTTGATGACGACATTTTATAACAGAAATGTTACATTAATATACGCATTTATACTTGGAATTGTATTTGACATTTATTATACGGGAATTTTAGGTATTTATTTTGCTATTTTCCCCTTAATTGTATATCTGACGGATAAATTTATGAAGGTCTTGCAAAGCAACATCATGTTAGTAGGTTTGGTTGCAGTATTTAATGTGATACTAACCGAGTGTCTAGTATACGGTTTCTACGTTCTTATTGGTGGAACTGATATGGTTTTTGCTACCTTTGTTGATCAACGTCTGTGGACTACGATTTTATTAAACCTGGCATTCTTTCTGGTTATATATTTCCCGTTTAGAAATTTCCTGTTTAAGCTAGAGAGAAATGGTGGGAGATAGGTTAGAATGGAAACCTATATCAATCTGTATGCTTTTTAATAAGCTTACAGATTGATATAGTTTTATTGCTATAAGGGGATATCTTTTGAATCTGGATGTATACTAAATTATAGGAGCTGTGAGGTGAAGGTAAGTTGAAAAAATATGTCCGAATAAAAGGGACGAAAGACGGTATTAGCATTTTTTTAAGCGATACAGCAAGCATTGTCGAACTGGAAGAAGGATTAACGCAACACCTTAAAGAACAGCAGAAAATAGTATCTCAGGACCAGAAGTTGGCTGTTCAAGTACATATAGGGAATCGCCTTTTTACAGAAGATGAAGAAAGAAGTATAATGGCTATTATTGAAGAAAATAGCGCCATGGAAGTTAGCGGATTTACTAGTAATGTGATGAGTAAGCAAGATGCGAAAAAATGGAAAGAGGAAGAACAGATTTTTTCACTCGCGACAGTCGTTCGCTCTGGTCAAATAATTAATGTTCCTGGCGATTTATTACTTGTTGGTGATGTTAATCCAGGTGGTTCTATCCGTGCGACAGGTAATATTTTTATTCTTGGAAATGTAAAGGGAATTATTCATGCAGGTTTTGAGGGCAATTCTAAGGCAGTGGTAACTGGAAAGTTTCAGTATCCATCGCAAATTAGAATTGCTAGTGAGATTTATGGATTTGACAGTGAAGAGAACAAAGACCGAGTGGAAGAGAATATTCTTACCGCGTATATTGATGATAAAGGTAAGCTGGCGATTGATAGCTTGCATATTTTAAGAAAAATTAGACCAGAAATTTCTAATTTTCAAGGAGGACAATAATCATGGGTGAGGCTATAGTTATAACTTCGGGCAAAGGCGGCGTTGGTAAGACGACTACGACAGCTAACCTTGGGACAGCACTTGCATTGCAAGGAAAGAAAGTGTGCTTAGTCGATATGGATATCGGACTTCGAAATCTAGATGTTGTTTTAGGATTGGAAAATCGGATTATTTATGATCTTGTAGATGTAGTGGAAGGGCGCTGCAAATTACACCAAGCAGTCATTAAAGATAAGCGATTTGAAGATTTGCTATTTCTGTTACCAGCAGCACAAACCACAGATAAAAGTGCGGTAACCGGTCAACAAATGAAAGAGCTGGTTGCTCAGATGAAACCAGATTATGATTTTATTCTTATTGATTGTCCAGCGGGGATTGAACAAGGGTATAAGAATGCTGTTGCAGGTGCAGATCGAGCGCTAGTGGTAACGACACCAGAGATATCAGCGGTTCGTGATGCAGATAGAATCATTGGTTTGCTGGAGCAAGAAGATATTGAAGCTCCTAAATTGATTATTAATCGTATCAGAACACAGATGATGCGAAATGGTGATGTGATGGATATTGATGAGATTACCACGCATTTGTCTATTGAGTTAATTGGGATTATCATAGACGATGATGAGGTTATTCGCTCTTCTAATAGTGGTGAACCTGTGTCGATGCAGGCAAGTAATAAGGCGAGTATTGGATATCGGAATATTGCACGTAGATTATTGGGTGAGTCTATTCCGTTGATGTCCATTGATGAACAAAAACAAGGCTTTTTTAGTCGATTAAAGACTTTATTTGGAAATAATTGATGAGGCAGTAAATAAAAGTTGGATTTATTAATGAAGGTGCTAACGTATCTCACTTAATAACCAGCTTTTTTTCTACAGGAGGAAATTTTATGGATAGACGGAAGACTACGAATGTGAATTATATTATGGAAAAGTATAGTGATAGTAATCCGCTACCGGCTGAAAAACAAGAGAAAAAGGCAAGTTTTGAAATTATTAGCCATGTATTTGCTTATGCTGAATCGCTATCAGAGGATGAGATAAGAGCTGTTGTAGCAACCGCCAATTACATGTTTCTAACGCCGGTGGACAGGCAACAGTTCATAGAGACTTTGGCAACTTCCTATCGTGTTAAGAAAAGTGAAATATTAGCTTGGGAGAAAGCAATTAGTACTTCGATGGAAGAACCTTTGTTAAGTAGTAAGCAACTGCCATTTGATGAGTCAGAGGTCCTCACATACACCCGATTAGCAATGGTGAGCTATGAGACTAAAATTGCTACCGAAATACAGGCTTTATTACAAAACTTTTTTGCAACGTTTCCAAATACATTCAAAAGAAATATCAATTATAGATCAATTGTTGGTGCCGCAGAATATGCAATTATTGTAAATAAATATGTAGAGTTAAAGAATTTTGATCAACAGACGCTAGCAGACAAATATGATGTATCTAGGACATCCATAGCAGTATGGTATCGGAACATAAAAAAATATTGCGCCTGGGAGGCATGGCATTGAAAATTATTATAAACGCTGTGGGCAAAGAAAAAAGAATCGCCTTTTTGGAGGAGAAGTTGTTGGTGGGATTAGATATTATTAGACCATCTGCTGAGCCACAAGTTTCGGATATCTATTTAGGCACAATTACGAAAATAAATAGGAAAATTAATGCTGCATTTGTGAATATTGGTACCAAGGAAAATGCTTTTATTCATCTTCAAGATATTCCAGATAGTTACCAAATACATGAGGGGCTAAAATTGATGGTTCAGGTGAAACGAGAAGGAAATGCCACAAAAGCCCCGCTGCTGACTGGAGTGATTGAAATATCTTCTGGATCAGTTGTATATAGCTATGGACGAGCTTTCTTAGCCATCTCTAAAAAGATAAAAGAAGGTGATAAGGCCCGACTGCAACAGTATATATCACCATTGTTACTAGATAATGAGGGAATAATTCTGCGTTCAGTTGCGGCCGATACAAAGGTTGATCAGATTAAAGAGGATATTTTGAAATCTAGGCGTGAAATGGAAGCAATCAAAGCACGAGCTAAGGGGAAAAATCGTAAAATTCATGAAGTAACGGTCAGTATTCCTTCGATATTGCGAAACAAGCCTTTTGTAGATGCAGGTACAGAAATTATTTGCGACGATGTAAGGCTTTATCAAGAATTAGGAGAAACTTTTTCTAGCGTAGTCCATTTTCGTGGAAAAGGAGGAGTTTTCTCGGAGTATAATTTAGAGGTTGCTGTTAATCGATTGTTTCGTCCAACGGTTTTTTTAAAGAATGGTGCTTCTATTGTGGTTGAAAAAACAGAAGCTATGTGGGTAATTGATGTTAATTCTGCCAATTACAAATCGAAAAAAAGCATGAATGAGGTGGCGTTTGAAATCAATTCATCTGTGATTGAAGAAATTGGTCGCCAAATGAAGTTGCGAAATATGAGCGGTTTCATTTTAATTGATTTTATCGGGGGCATGAACCGAGCGCATCTGGATAAGTTGCGAGAACAAATGCTGGAAGTAGCGAAGAAGGATGTGACGACTGTTCGGGTAGAAGGACTTTCAGAGAATGGTTTGATGCAGTTGACGCGACGCAAACGGCAGAAATCGCTTCTTGAGGAGATGCAATGTGCTTGTCCAACATGTGATGGGAGCGGATATGTTTCTTCTGCTCAGACTCTTATTTATCAAATGGAACGGGAACTTAGGGGCGTTTTTGCCAGTGACCCGTCTTATGTTGCTGTGACTGTAACAATGGATGTGATGGATGCCTTTTTGGATGAAATTACGTTTGATGGTGATATCGATTGGATGATTACGGATGAAGTACGCCCGTTTTATCGAATTTCACAAGTCGAACATGAATAATAGTTATTGACATAGTCTTTCTATCTATGGTATCATTCTAATGTTATGTTTGTAGCGCACCATGCTACAACCGCTCAGAATAGGGCTAAGTATTGTTTTTGACAATCCCCTCATGATGGCGAGTCTAAGTATATGAGGAGGTGCAAGTATGTACGCAATTATTGAAACAGGTGGAAAACAAGTTAAAGTTGAAGCAGGCCAAGAAATCTATGTTGAGAAATTAGCAGGTGAAGTTGGTGATGTGGTGACATTTGACAAAGTTATTTTTGTTGGTGGTGACGCTGTTAAAGTTGGAGCTCCATTCGTGGACGGTGCAACAGTTACAGCAAAAGTTGAAAAACAAGGTCGCGCTAAGAAATTGACTGTTTTCAAATATAAGCCTAAAAAGAACTATCACAAAAAACAAGGTCATCGTCAACCTTATACGAAATTAACGATTGATGCAATCAACGCTTAATTTGTAAAGGGGATGATACGTATGATTCATGTAGATTTTATTCGGCATGAGGAGCGGGTCGTTGCTTTTGAGATGGATGGACATGCTAATTTCGCCGAACAAGGTGCAGATTTGGTATGTGCAGGGGCTACATCGATTGCTTTTGGCATGGTAAATGCGATTAGTGAAAGAATGGGAGTCGAACCTGTAATGGAAGAAGATGATGGTTATCTTTATTATTCCGTTCCTGAGGACATAGAAGCTGATGATGCTGTTCAAATATTGCTGGAAGGCATGGAACATCAATTGATATCTTTAGCGTATAGCTATCCTGATTATATTACGATTAACTCCAAAAAGTAGGAGGTGGAATTTTCATGTTAAAATTTGATATTCAACATTTTGCCCATAAAAAAGGCGGTGGTTCTACATCCAATGGACGTGACTCCGAGTCGAAACGCTTAGGTGCTAAACGCGCTGATGGCCAATTCGTGACTGGTGGGTCTATCCTTTACCGTCAACGTGGAACAAAAATTTATCCTGGAACTAACGTTGGGCGCGGTGGCGATGATACTCTTTTCGCTAAAGCAGACGGCATTGTACGTTTTGAGCGTATGGGTCGCGACAAGAAAAAAGTTAGTGTTTATCCAGTAGCACAAGAAGCATAAGATTTTTTAAGAGCTCCCTTTTTTGAGGGAGTTTTTTATTTGTAGCTATTGATATAAAGAGTAAACTTAGTTGTTAAAACGATATTTTTACTATCTTTTTGAAAAACTATGTTTATGTCTCCAACTTCTTAGGGTATAGTCTATAAACAAGTGCAATACAACACAAACAATCTTACGGGGCGAATGTGTTGACAGCGTTTTCTTGATATGGTTTAATGGCTTTAAGTTAATATTTTGTCAGGAGAAGAGATGACAATCAAAACGTCTATAAGTCTGCTTTTATGCGGTGCTTAGTTTTGGTTGTCATTCTTTTTTTGAAATAAATGCAGATAGGTTTGCGGGCGATAAGTGACAAGGGGCGTGTTATGTTGCGGTGTCTAGACTAAAAAATCAAAAGGAGTGGGAATAAATGGATACAAATATTGGGACACAGTTTTTAGGAGAGTTATTGGGTACAATGATCCTCGTCTTATTTGGCGGAGGCGTAGTTGCTGGCGTTTCATTGAAAGGATCAAAGGCTGAGGCTGGTGGTTGGGTTGTCATCACTTTAGCGTGGGGATTAGCGGTTACAATGGGTGTCTATGTGTCTGGTTACATGAGTTTGGCGCATTTGAATCCAGCGGTTACAGTTGCAATGGCTCTAGCAGGTAAATTTCCTTGGGCAGATGTTATTCCATACATATCTGCGCAATTTATTGGTGCGTTTATTGGTGCAACGCTTGTTTGGCTTCATTATTATCCACATTGGGCAAAAACAGAGGATAAACCTACAAAATTAGGAGTGTTCTCTACGGCACCAGCAATACGTCATTATACATCAAATTTTTTCGGTGAGGCGTTAGGGACGTTCATTTTGATTTTTGGATTGCTTTCGATTGGTGCTAATAGTTTCTCTGATGGCTTGAATCCGCTAGTTGTTGGTGGGCTTATCGTGGTGATTGGGATGTCGCTTGGTGGAACAACGGGGTATGCGATTAATCCAGCCCGTGATCTTGGACCTCGGATTGCACATTTTGTTTGGCCTATTGCTGGAAAAGGTGATTCTGATTGGAAGTATTCCTGGGTTCCTGTGTTAGGTCCGGTTGTTGGTGGCGCGCTCGGTGGACTTGGTTATAATGCGATTGTTAATGACGACTTTGGGATTTGGCTATGGGTATTTGTAGCAGTTTTCCTTGTTATTTTACTTTTCACTATGCAACTTGATAAAAAGCAAAAAGCGTGACAAAATTAGAAAAAATGACATACTTATTTTGAAGGGGGAATTTTAGATGGAGAAAAAATATATTTTAGCATTAGATCAAGGTACTACGAGTTCAAGAGCGATGATAGTGGATGAGACGGGCGAAATTATCGGTGTGGAGCAGAAAGAATTTGAGCAGATATTTCCAAAGCCAGGTTGGGTGGAGCATAATGCAAACGAAATTTGGGCATCGATTTTAGCAGTTATCGCGGGTGTGTTATTGAAAACAAATATTTCATCGAAGGAAATCGCTGGTATCGGGATTACTAATCAGCGTGAAACGACGGTTGTTTGGGATAAGGAAACAGGAAATCCGGTTTATAATGCGATTGTTTGGCAGTCTCGTCAAACGGCAGATATTTGTAATCAACTAAAAGAGGACGGTTACAATGATATCGTTCGCGACAAAACAGGATTGTTGATTGATGCTTATTTTGCAGGGACGAAAGCTCGTTGGATTTTGGACCATGTGGATGGTGCGCAGGAGCGCGCGGAGAATGGTGAGCTATTATTCGGAACGATTGATACGTGGTTGGTTTGGAAATTAACTGGCGGGAATGCGCATGTGACGGATTATTCGAATGCTTCGCGGACTTTGCTGTATAATATTTATGATTTGCAGTGGGACGATGAGTTGCTTAAGATGTTGAACATTCCAAAAGCTATGCTCCCAGAAGTTCGTCAATCTTCGGAAGTTTATGGCACGACTGTACCTTATCACTTCTTTGGTGAAGAGGTTCCTGTTGCAGGAATTGCTGGTGACCAACAGGCGGCATTATTTGGACAAGGTTGCTTTGAAAAAGGCGAGGCTAAAAATACGTATGGTACGGGTTGCTTCTTGTTAATGAACACGGGTGACAAAGCAGTTAAATCGGATACTGGTTTGTTGACAACGCTTGCGTGGGGGCTTGATGGAAAAGTAGAATATGCATTAGAAGGTAGTATTTTCGTTGCGGGTTCGGCCATTCAATGGCTACGTGATGGCATGCGAATGTTGCGTCATTCAGGCGATTCGGAAAATTACGCATCGCGAATTGAGTCATCTGACGGTGTTTATGTAGTGCCTGCATTCGTTGGTTTGGGTGCGCCATATTGGGATTCTGACGTTCGTGGTGCGGTGTTTGGTTTGACCCGTGGAACAGAAAAAGAGCAATTCATCCGCGCGACATTGGAATCATTGGCGTACCAAACAAAAGACGTGCTAGATGCGATGGAAAAAGATTCTGGCATTGAGTTGAAAGTACTGCACGTGGATGGCGGAGCTTGTGCTAATGATTTCTTGATGCAATTCCAAGCAGATATTTTGGATGTACCAGTGGAGCGTCCAGAAAATCGCGAAACAACTGTGCTTGGTGCCGCGTTCTTGGCAGGACTCGCTGTAGGCGTTTGGAAAGACAAGACTGAGATTAAAAAACATTGGAAGCTAGATAAGGAATTTGAAGTGAAGATGAAAGAAGAAGAGCGTACTACATTATACGGCGGTTGGAAGAAAGCTGTGAAAGCAGCACAAGCGTTTAAATAAGAAAAGCTGAAACGGCCCGTTAGACCCGAAAAAATTTGTTAGGGGGCGCAGATAAATCCCGTTCTTGGATTTTTCGGAGGCCACGAAAATTTCGAGGCGCTTCGCATGATGCAGTACATCGATTATATGCTCACTGCGTTCACAGGTTCTAAATTGGCAGGATGCTTCATATAGAACCTCAATAAAACTGAAAAAGAGTCTAAACCTTAGAACTGGTTTAGACTCTTTTTAGCATTTGAAAATCCCGCCAATGCAAAATTTTTTCGAAAAAGGATGACTATACAAGTAAAGTTAGTTATAATGAACAGATGATATAAAATTGGACGGGAGAATGATTATGTTTATAGATCAGGTTAAGATATATGTAAGAGCCGGTGATGGTGGCGATGGAATGGTTGCATTTCGTCGGGAAAAGTTTGTTCCAAATGGTGGACCAGCTGGTGGTGACGGTGGTAATGGTGGCGATGTTGTTTTTGAAGTAGACGAGGGCTTACGTACGTTGATTGACTTTCGTTACCAGCGCCGTTTTAAAGCGGAGCGTGGTGAGCATGGCATGAGCAAAAGTATGCACGGACGCGGCGCGGATGATTTAATTATTAAAGTTCCACAAGGAACGGTCGTATCGGATATTGACACTGGTGAGGTTATCGCGGATTTAGTTGCACACGGTCAACAAGCTGTTATTGCAAAAGCTGGGCGTGGCGGACGTGGGAATAAACGTTTTGCGACTTCGGCTAACCCGGCGCCGGAGTTATCAGAAAATGGTGAGCCAGGGCAAGAGCGGTCGATTCAGTTGGAATTGAAAGTGTTGGCAGATGTTGGTTTAGTCGGCTTCCCAAGTGTGGGCAAATCGACGTTGTTATCTGTCGTTTCTGCCGCTCGTCCGAAAATAGCGGCATATCATTTTACAACGATTGTGCCGAATTTAGGAATGGTGGATACCGGTGATGGTCGTAGTTTTGTTATGGCAGATTTACCTGGTTTGATTGAGGGGGCTAGCCAAGGCGTTGGACTCGGTCATCAGTTCTTGCGTCACATTGAGCGAACGCGTGTTATTGTTCACGTGATTGATATGTCAGCTTCTGAAGGTCGTGATCCGTACGAGGATTATTTGGCGATTAATAGCGAATTAGAACAGTATAATTTGCGTTTGATGGAGCGGCCACAAATCATTGTTGCGAATAAGATGGATGTGGAAGGCGCTGATGAACAGTTAGAAATTTTTAAAGGAAAATTGAAAGAAGAGGTTCCAATCTTCCCGATTTCTGCGGTGACAAAATCTGGTTTGAATCCATTATTGCTTACAATTGCAGATAAACTGGAAACAACAGCAGAATTTCCACTTGATGAATTGCTTGAGAAGGAAGAAGAGGAAACAGTCCTTTATAAATATCAAGCGGAGGCGCCTGATTTTGAAATTACGCGTGATCCAGATGGGGTTTATGTGCTAAGTGGTGAGAAGCTAGAACGGTTATTTGCCATGACGAATTTTGAGCGCGATGCTTCGATTCAACGATTCTCTCGTCAGCTACGTGCGATGGGTGTCGATGATGCGCTTCGTAAACGTGGTGCGAAAGACGGCGATACGGTTCGTCTGTTCGACTTCGAATTTGAATTCATCGATTAATAAAGGGAGGCATTTTTATGAAGGTTGGTTATTTGGGGCCGGTTGCGACGTTTACGCATTCTGCTGCGGTCAGTGCTTTCCCTAATGGAGAGGCAGTCGCGTATGCAACGATTCCGGACTGTATCATGGCGATTGAAAAGGGACAAGTGGATGTAGCAGTTGTTCCGATTGAAAATACGCTCGAGGGAACGGTTAATATTACGCTAGATTATTTATTCCATATTTCGAGCGTGCCAATTGTAGCGGAGATTGTCGTTCCGATTGCGCAACATCTCATGGTCCACCCAAATAATAAAGAAACCTGGCATTCTGTGCAAAAAGTGATGTCACATCCTCAAGCGATTGCGCAATGCCATACCTTTTTACAAACCGAATTGTACGGAGTGGAGCGCGAGACGACCCCTTCTACGGCTTATGCGGCGGAATGGGTGAGCAAGCATCCAGATGAACTTGTAGCTGCTATCGCGCCTTACATGGCTGCTAATCAATATGGGCTTACAATTGTTCAGGAAAATGCGCAAGATATCGAGTTGAATCAAACGCGATTCGTTGTTTTAAGTCGAAATCCAGTGAGTATTGCTTTGCCGGATCGTGAAGAAGAGAAAACTTCGGTCAGCGTTATTCTACCAAATAATATGCCGGGAGCGCTTCATAAAGTGTTGGCAACATTCGCTTGGCGCAACATTGATATGAGTAAAATTGAATCCCGACCGTTAAAAACATCGCTTGGTGAGTATTTCTTCTTAATTGATTTACTTTCTGATGGTGAGGCGAAACTAGTCCAAAATGCGTTGGAGGAAATTGCTTTACTTGGTGGAAAGACGCGGACATTGGGAACATACCATGTATACAGGCTACCTGTAAAAGTAAAATAAAAATTAGAATCACGTCAGACTTGAAGAATGGGCTTGGCGTGATTTTTGTGTATATCGTTTTCATTGAAGTTTCGTGCGAACTAGGCTAGACTTTTAAGTAATATGTTTAAGGGAGTGTAATGGTGCATGGCAGGACATTCAAAGTGGAAAAATATTCAGGGACGAAAAAATGCACAAGATTCCAAACGAGCCAAAGTTTTTCAGAAGCTGGCAAAGGAAATTTTTGTGGCGGCGAAGGGTGGTACAGATGTAGGTACGAATGCGTCGTTGCGGCTTGTGGTTGATAAGGCTAAGGCTGTGAATATGCCGAATGATAACATTAAACGGGCGATTGATAAAGCAGCAGGGAATACAAGTGGCGAGCATTATGATGAGATTACTTATGAGGGCTATGGACCCGGTGGCATTGCAGTGCTGGTACATGTGTTAACGGATAACCGGAATCGTACCTGGGCGAATGTGCGTGTGGCGTTTAATAAGAATGGTGGTAGCCTTGGTGAGACGGGAAGTGTTGCCTATATGTTTGATCGCAAAGGGTATATTGTAATCGAGCGTGAAGGTTTGGAGGTAGATGAAGACACGTTTATGCTGGAGGCAATAGAGGCTGGTGCGGATGACGTGATTGTCAGTGACGAAGCTTTTGAGATTTATACGGAATCTGCGGCTTTTACTGGTGTCAAAGATGCGCTCAGTGTCGCGGGCTATGAGTTTGTGACGGCTGAGTTGTCGATGATTCCTCAAGTAGTGAATGAGTTGCCGGATGATAAAAAAGAGCAGTTTGAGCGAATGATTGATGCGCTAGAGGACGATGATGATGTACAGGAAGTTTACACGAATGCAGATGGATTTTGAGTGGCTTTACAGAGTTAGAATATTAGTGTAACCTTATTTTAGAGGTATAACGTTTTAAATTTGTAAATAAGAAGGAGAACTTAATGAATAGAACAGCAGAATTTGTGTTAGGACTAATCGGTGGAATTACTGGTGTGATTGCGTCGATTACAACAGTTATATTTGGATTTTTTATGGTTGGGATTGCGGCTATTGTGCCAGAAGACACTTTCCAAGGACTTTTCAGTGTTGGTATGATGGCAGTTGGTGTGCTCGTGTTTTTCATATCTGTATTTGCGATTGTTGCAGCGTGTTTGATTAAAGCTAACCCTAAACTTTGGGGTATTATGTTAATTATTATTGGTGGCGTGGGCTTTATACTCATTCAATTGCTGTGGATTGTTCCAGGCGTGTTACTACTAATTTCAGGTATTATGTGCGTATCGCGTAAATCACCATATGAAGATTTTTAATTGGATGACTTGCTTACTTGGTAGGCAAGTTTTTTTGTGTCAAAATTGTAAGCTAGATGTCATCTGAATCGCAGGAAAATCCTTTATTTTGTTGGTAGAATAGTTTTATAAATTAGATGAATGGAGCGAGTGAAGATGAAAAAATTAGTTGTTACGGGTGCGGTATTGGGATCATTATTATTAGGTTTGAGTGGTTATTTCGTGTATCAATTGCAGGATGTGGTTATTGGAGCGGGCGCAACGCAAGTGGATATGTTGCAAGCTGTGCAAAAATAGTGGAATTAATTACTTTCATTTCGCCTTGTTTCTGTGTAAAATGGGAGCAAGAATTGGGTTAGGAAGGAATGATTGTGATGAAGCCAAGAAAAGTAATGATCATTGGTGCTGGTAATGTTGGCTCGGCTGCGGCACACGCTTTTGTGAATCAAAATATTTGTGAGGAATTGGTGCTTGTTGACTTAAATACGGAGCGTGTTGAGGGCCATCGCAAGGATTTAGCGGATGCGGCGGCTTTTACACATGGTATGATGAAGATTAGTGTTCGTGAGGCAAAAGAGTGTCAGGATATTGATATTGCGGTGATAACGGTGACAGCTGGGGCATTGAAAGAAGGTCAAACGCGTTTGGATGAGCTAAAAAGTACCTCACGTATTATCGCGAATATTGTTCCAGAAATGATGGCGAACGGTTTTGAGGGGATTTTCTTAGTAGCAGCGAATCCAGTTGATATTATTACGTATCAAGTGTGGCAACTGTCTGGGCTGCCGCGTCATCGGGTGATTGGTACAGGTGTTTGGCTCGATACGACGAGGTTGCGACGGTTGCTATCAGAGCAGTTGGATGTAGCACCGCAAAGTATTGATGCTTTTGTGCTCGGGGAACATGGCGATTCGCAGTTTCCGGTTTGGTCACATTCGTCAGTTTACGGCAAGTCAATTAACGCCTATAGCAAAGAGAAATTTGGCACGGAATTTAATTTGAAAGAAATCGGTAATCGGGCAAGAGACACTGGTTTTGAAATATACCATCAAAAAGGATGCACGGAATATGGTATTGCAGGAACAATTGTGGAAATTTGTCGCAATATTTTTAGCGGAAGTCATCGCGCTTTAGCGGTTTCTTGCGTTTTAGATGGGGAATATGGTAAACATGGTATTGCAATCGGTGTTCCAGCAGTTTTGGCGCAGGATGGCGTGAAGGAAATTATTGAATTGTCATTAAATGAGCTAGAACAAGGACAATTTGACGCATCCGCTACATTGATTGCGGAGAATATTACGCATTTAGGATGAAAAATGGCTTATATGTATCTTTTTCTGAAACTTGGGAGAGATCGTATAAGCTTTTTTATTTGTCTTCTTGTAATTACTTTAGCTTTTGGGCAACTCAAAAAATCAGGAAAGCTGTTTTTTATAGTACAAATGTTCTTTTTTATGCTATCATGGAGGGAGTGAATTTATTTTTAGATGGAGGGGCATTTTCTTTGTATGAATATATAAAAGGTACAGTGACGGATATTTCTCCGGAGTATATTGTGATTGAGACGGGTCACATTGGCTATCAAATTATTACTGGGAATCCTTTTTCTTTCTCGAGTTTGGAAGGGAAGGAAACAAAGGTTTATTTATATCAGCATGTGCGTGAGGATAATATTTCCTTGTTTGGTTTTCAGACGTCAGAAGAGCGCTATTTATTTAAAAAATTGCTTGGCGTGTCTGGAATTGGTCCCAAAAGTGCGTTGGCGATTATTGCTGCCGGCGACCCTGTGCCACTTATTTCGGCGATTGAGGCGGAAGATGATGTTTATTTGACGAAGTTTCCTAGTGTTGGGAAGAAGACGGCGCGTCAAATTATTCTGGATTTAAAAGGGAAGCTTGCCGATGTAGCAGCAGATCAAATTACGGTTCAGAAGGCGACGAAAGATATTTCTGACGGATTGCCGCCAGCGCTTGAGGAGGCTGTTTTGGCACTTGAAGCACTTGGTTACAGTACGCGCGAGTTGAAAAAAGTGCTGCCGAAATTGGAAAAAGAAGTGTTGACGAGCAATGATTACATTAAATTGGCGCTACAGCTCATGACGAAGTAAGGAAGGGGAATGTGATATGGAAGACCGCATCATTTCTGGTGAGAATGTAAGTCAAGAGGAAATTTCCTTCGAGAAAAGTCTCCGCCCACAGACCTTGGCGCAATATATTGGGCAAGAAAAAGTGAAGCATAATTTAGCGGTTTTTATTGAGGCCGCGAAACAACGGGAAGAGGCGCTGGATCATGTGCTTTTGTATGGGCCACCAGGGCTCGGCAAGACGACGTTAGCGATGGTGATTGCAAATGAAATGGGAACGGCAATGCGGACGACGAGCGGACCTGCGATTGAGCGACCTGGTGACTTGGCGACAATTTTGACAACGCTTGAGCCAGGAGATGTGTTGTTTATTGATGAGATTCATCGATTGAACCGTTCGATTGAAGAAATTTTGTATCCGGCGATGGAAGATTATTGTTTGGATATTGTGATTGGAACTGGTCCTACGGCGCGTTCGGTGCGTCTGGATTTACCACCGTTTACGTTGATTGGGGCGACTACGCGTGCGGGGCAATTATCGGCACCTTTACGTGATCGTTTTGGCGTGATTGATCATTTGGAATTTTATTCGGAAGAGCAGTTGACGGAGATTGTGACGCGGACGGCGGATATTCTGGATACGGAAGTGGAGAAATATGGCGCGGTCGAGATTGCAAGGCGTTCACGGGGAACACCTCGGATTGCAAATAGGCTATTGAAACGGGTGCGTGATTTTGCACAAGTTCGTAGTGATGGTTTGGTGACGGAAAGTTTGGCGCGCGAAGCATTGACGCTTTTGCAAGTAGATCCGCGAGGCTTGGATACAATTGATCAGCGGCTGCTTGCAACGATTATTGGATCGTTTCGTGGCGGGCCGGTTGGTTTGGATACCATTGCAGCGAGCATTGGTGAAGAGCGTGAAACAATTGAGGATATGCAGGAACCATATTTGTTGCAGATTGGCTTTTTGCAGCGTACGCCACGGGGGAGGCTTGTGACGGACGCCGCTTACGAGCATTTAGGTTTAACGAAAAGTGAATGAAAAGGTGTGTCGTAATGAGAGTAGAAGATTTTGATTTTGAATTACCAGAGGAATTAATCGCGCAGACGCCATTGCTTGATCGGACGTCAAGTCGCTTGATGTTATTGAATAAGGAAACAGGAGCAATAGAGGATAAACATTTTCCAGCTATTTTGGAGCATTTGCATGCGGGTGATGCGCTAGTTTTGAACGATACACGTGTACTACCAGCAAGACTTCACGGGGAAAAAGCGGAAACTGGTGCACATATTGAAGTTTTGTTGTTAAAACAGACAGAAAGCGATGCGTGGGAAACGCTTGTGAAGCCAGCAAAACGAATTAGAAAAGGGATGCGTATTCAGTTTGGTGATGGTGAGCTTTCGGCGGTCTGCTTGGAAGAACTAGAGCATGGCGGTCGTATTTTGCAGTTTGAATATAGCGGTATTTTCTATGAAATATTGGAGCGTTTGGGCGAAATGCCTTTGCCACCATATATTAAAGAGCAGTTAGCGGATCAAGACAGGTATCAGACTGTTTTTGCACGTGAAAATGGCTCAGCAGCAGCGCCAACAGCTGGATTGCACTTCACACAAGATTTGCTGGAACAGGTTCGTAAAAAAGGCGTGAAAGTTGTCTTTTTGACGCTCCATGTTGGATTGGGTACGTTCCGACCTGTAGATGTTGAGGATACAGCGAATCATAAAATGCACTCGGAATTTTACCGTCTGACAGCGGAGGCGGCAAAGGAATTACAAGACGTCAAAGCATCTGGTGGAAAAATTGTCGCGGTTGGGACAACTTCGATTCGAACGCTGGAAACGATTGCGACGAAATTTGATGGGAAATTGCAAGAAGACAGTGGCTGGACGGAAATATTTATATCCCCGGGCTACACATTTAAGGCGGTCGATGCGTTGATTACGAATTTTCATTTGCCGAAATCAACACTGATTATGCTTGTAAGTGCGCTTTCGGATCGGGGAAAAATTATGGCCGCCTATGAACATGCGGTTGCGCAGGAATATCGTTTCTTTAGTTTTGGCGATGCGATGTTTATTTATGCTTAATTTAACTTTTTGTTAGAAAAGGCTTGTTTTTCGGTGCTTTTTTAGATATGCTAAGGTTTGGATATAACAAATAGAAAGAGGTAGAAAATGGCTGCGATTACCTATGAACTAATAAAAACAGATAAGCAAACCGGTGCCCGTCTAGGCAAAATTCATACGCCGCACGGTTCTTTTGATACGCCTATGTTTATGCCAGTGGGGACGCTCGCAACGGTTAAGACAATGTCTCCAGAAGAACTAAAAGCGATGGGTTCGGGTATTATTTTGAGCAATACGTATCATTTGTGGTTACGTCCGGGTGAGGATTTGATTGAAGAAGCTGGTGGTCTTCATAAATTTATGAACTGGGATCAGGCGATTTTGACGGACTCAGGTGGTTATCAAGTGTTTAGCTTGAGCGATATGCGTGATATCAAGGAAGAAGGCGTGCACTTTCGCAATCATTTAAATGGTGATAAATTGTTCCTTTCTCCTGAAAAAGCGATTCAAGTTCAAAACTCGCTTGGAGCAGATATTATGATGTCGTTTGATGAGTGCCCACCATATCCGGCGACGCATGACTATATGAAAAAATCAATCGAGCGAACGTCTCGTTGGGCCGAACGTGGTTTAAAAGCGCATGCGCGTCCTCATGACCAAGGCCTTTTTGGAATTGTGCAAGGTGGTTCGTATAAAGATTTACGTGAGCAAAGTGCACGTGATTTGGTTTCGATGGATTTTCCAGGTTATTCGATAGGTGGATTGTCGGTTGGTGAGCCAAAAGATATTATGAATGAAGTATTGGAGTACACAACGCCTCTTTTACCAGCGAATAAACCACGTTATTTAATGGGAGTTGGGTCACCTGATGCACTCATTGATGGGGTCATTCGTGGTGTTGACATGTTTGATTGCGTACTTCCAACGCGTATTGCGAGAAATGGGACTTGTATGACAAGCAAAGGGCGTTTGGTCGTTCGAAATGCCAAGTTTGCGCGAGATTTCCGCCCAATTGATGAGAATTGTGATTGTTACACATGTAAAAATTACTCGCGTGCCTATATTCGTCACTTAATTCGTTGTGATGAAACATTTGGAATTAGATTAACTACTTATCATAATCTACATTTTCTGTTACACTTAATGGAGCAAGTTCGTGGTGCTATTATGAATGATCGACTTGCTGATTTCCGGGAAGAATTTTTTGAGCAGTATGGCCTCAATGGTCCGAATGCGAAAAATTTCTAATATAGAATAAAAATGAAAGGAGCTGAATAAAGATATGGCAATGTTAATACCGTTATTATTAATGATTGTATTGTTCTACTTCTTGCTTATTCGTCCACAACAAAAGCGTCAAAAAGAAGTGAATGCAATGCAAAGCGGTCTATCTAAAGGTGATAAAATCATTACTATCGGAGGATTGCACGGAACAGTTGTAGCAATTGAAGATGGTAATGTTGTACTTGATTGTGCGGGTAGCCAACTAACTTTTGATCGTAATGCAGTTCGTACTGTTTTAGCGAAATCAGATGCAGTTGAGGAAGAAGTAGTGGAAGCAGAAGTTGAAGAAGTAGCAACAACGGACGTAGAAGCTGAAAAAAAATAAGTTTTCTTTTTTGAAAAAACAAGCCGTGGATGAGAGTCCTTGCAGTGGCTTGTTTTTTCTTTTAGATAAGTGGGTATATAGGAATATCGTCAAATGCAGAAATGATTTTTCACTAAAAATACGTGTTTTTTTGAACCAGTTGAAAAGAAAGATTATCTTTTTCGAAGATTATGCTTCCCATTTACTTCATAATTAGATAAAATGAATCTATGTTGTTTGAAAAAGAAGGTGTGAGAATGAGAATGGGATCCGACAAAGAATGGTATGACCAGTTGGAAACGGCAATTTTAATTCGTGTGGAAGACTTTAAACTTATGGGTTACCGCGAAATTGAGGCAGAACATATTTGGTCTTTCTTGGTTGAAGTTGTTTGGAAGGATCAAGACGACCCGCGTTTGCATCAACGCATTCACGACATTTTACAAATGAAGATAGCATCATTAATGGACTTTATAACATTGGGACCACCAGAGGAAGCTGCGAAGGAAGAAATTTTATCGCAACTAACAGATGATGGTCAAGAGTAGCATTCTACATAGCGTAATGGCGCCTACAAAGGTGTCTGTTGTTAGTAGATGAGGGAGGAATTAGAAAGAAATGATAAAGAAAAGTAAGATAATTACATTTTTCCTGATCGTAGCAATTATTTTTGGAACAGTTATTTTAACTATGAAACCTGTTCTTGATAAAATTAATCTCGGTCTAGATTTGCAAGGTGGCTTCGAGGTTTTATACCAAGTTAAACCTGCTGACGGGAAAAGCAAAGTAACAGATGACGTCATGAAAGAAACTGTGGCAACACTTGATCAGCGTATTAATGCATTAGGTGTTAATGAGCCAATAATTACTATCGAGAGTGGTCACCGTATTCGTGTACAGCTCGCTGGTGTCACTGATCAAAATGAGGCACGTAAAATCCTTTCCACACAAGCAGTTTTGTCGTTCCGTGATGCTAACGATAAGCTGATGATGGATGGTAGTGACCTTGTACCAGGCAGCGCTAAAGCTGTCACAAATGATAAAAATCAAGCAATTGTTACACTAGAGCTTAAAGATAAGAATAAATTTGCTAACGTAACAAAAACAATTGCTGCCAAAGCGCCAGACAATCAATTAGTTATTTGGCTGGACTGGAAAGAGGGCTTGAAGTATAAGACAGAGCGTGTGAAAGAAAAGCCGGCATTCTTATCTGCTCCGAACGTAGATCGTGAGTTGGATACGAAGAAAGTTGAAATCTCTGGTAGCTTTACAATGGAGTCTGCGAAAGAATTAGCAAATCTATTGAACTCTGGTGCTCTTCCAGTTAAATTAACAGAAGTTTATTCTACATCTGTTGGGGCGCAGTTTGGCCAAGATGCACTAGCAGAAACAATCTTAGCCGGTATAATTGGTGTTGCTGCAATCTTTATCTTTATGATGGCTGTATACCGTTTGCCAGGTATTATCGCTTCTATTACGCTTGTAGCATATACGTATATTGTATTACTAGTTTTAGGATTATTGAATGCAACGCTTACTTTACCAGGTATCGCTGGATTAATTCTCGGTATCGGTATGGCAGTGGATGCGAATGTTATTACCTACGAGCGGATAAAGGAAGAACTCAAGGTTGGTAAATCAACAAAAACAGCATTCGATACAGGTGGGAAAGAGTCCTTCCGAGCGATTTTTGATGGGAATATTTCAACACTGATTGTTGCTGGAGTTCTTTTCTACTTTGGAACAAGCTCTATTAAAGGTTTCGCAACAGTTTTGATTATAAGTATCTTGGTAAGTTTCTTGACTGCTGTTTGGGGTTCAAGAGCACTTATGGGACTTCTAGTAAGTAGCAACGCGTTGAATAATAAACCAGGTTTGTTTGCAGTTCGTCGTAAAGATATTCATGATTTACATGAAGGTAAACAAACGTTCGACTTGAAAACGCATTTTGATAGATATGATTTTGTAAAACATCATCGTGCTTTCTTGACGACCTTTGCTGCTATTGTTGTTGTTGGTATCGTCATTTTATCAGTATTCAAGATGAATCTAGGTATCGATTTTGCAAGTGGTACGCGCGCAGAGGTAAGTTCGACAAGTGCGCTTACGGAGCAGCAAATTAGTAAAGACTTGAATGAAATTGATATGCCGTCTGATGATATCACGTTCCAGAATAATAATAAGACGGCGGTTATTAGCTATAAAGGTGCACTAACGCAAGATGAGGTTGCTAAGTTTAAAACGCACTTCACGAAAGCGTACGGCGAAGAACCTAATATTAGTACAGTAACGCCAACTGTTGGACAGGAACTTGCGAAAGACGGTCTGTGGGCGCTTGCTATTGCATCATTATTAATCGTTGTTTACATTGCCTTCCGATTCGAATTATCGATGGGTGTCGCGACAATCCTTTCGTTACTGTTTGACGCTTTTATGATTTTCATCTTCTTTAGTATTTTCCGACTTGAAGTTGATTTGACATTTATTGCGGCAGTGTTGACCGTTATTGGTTATTCCATCAATGATACAATCGTCACAGCAGACAGGATTCGGGATGTTTCCTACAAAATGGGACGTTTCAAAAAACCAGAGGATATTGCATTTGCGGTTAATCATGGTTTACGTCAAACGTTTATCCGTTCAATCAATACTATTTTGACAGTGTTGTTCACAGTTATTGCTTTGATTATCTTTGGTAATGAATCTATCTTGAACTTCTCAATTGCGCTATTAGTTGGATTAGTATCTAGTGTGTTCTCATCCATCTTCATGGCTATGCAATTGTGGTATGTATTCAAGAAACGTGAGTTGAAGAAAAAAGGGGTTATCCAAACACAGAAGAAGAAAAAACGTTCAAGAACGGACCAGCCAGTCGTATAATCTGTGATAAGCGGATTTTCGGCAAGACCTATAACATGTCTAATGCCGAATGTGTATCTTATCTGAGAAGTAAAATTCAGGTGAGGTAGGCATTCGGTTTTTTTATGTAATATAAGGAGTACGATGGGAACATGATTTGGCAGATAGTTTTAATAGCAATCGGTGTTGGCCTAGTTGTGCTCGGATTGTTTTATTCGAAGAGGTGGCATAATAATTGGCAAGACGGTAGTGGGCCTGATTTTGATGGTTGGGACTCATTTTTTATCTCCATTGTTTTTGGTGCTGTGATTCTTGTTTTAGGACTTTTACCGTGGTATGTCATGAAATCGATTTTGATTACCGGTGGTTTGACGCTGATTTACTGCGCGATTTGGGTATTTTCATTTTAGGAGGATTTTTATGCATACAAAAAGGCACGTGAAGAAATAGGAAGATCGCTCGTCCTCAGATGATTTGAAAGAAATGAGGAGATTTTGATGGACAGAGAGATTTTATGTCGAGTGTTGAAAAACGCAATGAAAGCACAGACGATTTTGTATATTTATAATGATGCGACGAATAAAGATGAGCGTTATGGTGGATTTGTACACTTGGTGACGAAGGATTATGTCATTATGCGAATAGTTTCTTTGCAGGCTAGAGCTTCGGGTTATTTGGTTGCTAGGCTCGATTTGATTTTTCGTGTCGATAACGGTGGACAGAGTGCTAGTCGAGCGGAGCGGTTGTATCAACTAAATCAGGAGCAGCATGGTGATTTTGCGGTAAGTACGTTTGGGAGTTTGCTAGTAAATGTGCTGACGTTAGCGATGCATCAAAAATTGGCGATTTCAGTGTATTTGGATCAGGATGATGAGCGCGAGCTGTTGAATGGCTATGTGCGCCATATTGCGAATGAGCATATCGTAATGGATGATTTGGATGATAACGCGGAGTCTTACGGTGAGGTTCATTTTGAGCTGCCAGCGGTGATAGATATTAAGTTTGATTCGCGTGATTTGCGGAACTTGGCACTGCTTTATGAACAGCCTAAATGGGATTAAACTCGTTATTTTGCGGGTATTTTGATAGAGAATAGAGGAGGTTTTTAGGATGAAAGGACAATGGCAAGTGATTGTTGGGATTGTATTGGCAATTATTATTGCAATTTTTGCGGTTGTGAATGTAGATTCTGTACAGGTAAGTTTCTTGTTTGCAAAAGTCGAGTGGCCACTTATTTTAGTTATTTTAGGTTCTGTTTTGTTTGGCGGACTGATTTTCTTCTGTTTAAATATCGTTCGAGTGAATGCGATGAAAAAACAGATTAAAACGCTAGAGAATGATAAAAAAGAATTAGAGCGTAAACTGGCTGCGGAAAAATCGCGTAAAGTGAAAGTTTCGGAGGTTGAAGTTCCGGAGAGCGCGCCAAAACCGACTGTTTAATGTATATTAAGAAGACCACCTAATCTTGGGTGGTTTCAGCGTGCCGACAAGCGCTCATTTTCGTCGTTAAAAACTCCGTTCCAGTGCTCACGTACTCTAGTACGCTCCGCGCTGGTACTCACTTTTGCCTAGAAACTAAGCATTTGTCGACACGCTGGAGTTTAGCAGGGAATCATGTGAAGTAGTTTTTCTACATTCTGAGACCACCTAATCTTGGGTGGTTTTTTTTATGTTTTTTGGGTATAATGAGTTAGGTTGAGGGGTGGTAAATCATGATTCATTCTAAATATAAATGGCAGATGGAGACAGCGGATAATGTGGCAATGCAACAAGTGGCTGATGAGCTGAAATGTTCGTTACCGATGGCAGAGTTGTTTGCGCGCCGCAAAGTCACGACTGCTGGTCAATTAGATAAATTTTTAAATCCGCATAAGTATGAGGCATATGATCCGTTTTTGTTTGCGGAGATGGACCTTGCAGTAGACCGTATTAAACAGGCAATCGATGCGCAGGAACAGATTCTTATTTACGGGGACTATGATGCGGATGGCGTGACGAGTGTGACTGTCTTGTTGAAAACGCTACGTCGACTTGGCGGGAATGTTGATTTCTATATTCCAAATAGGTTTTCGGAAGGCTATGGCCCGAATAAGGATGCTTTTACGCAGGCAAAAGATTCAGGTGTTGACTTGCTGATTACGGTGGATAATGGGATTTCGGCGCTGGATGTGATGGCGCATGCGAAGGAAATTGGACTGGATGTAATTGTAACCGATCACCATGAAGTGAAAGAAACGATGCCTGAGGCGGTTGCTGTGATTCATCCGCGTCATCCAGAGTCCAATTATCCTTTCCCTGATTTAGCGGGGGTTGGGGTCGCGTATAAGCTTGCTCACGCGTTGTTAGGTGAGGAGCCAGCAGACTTGCTAGATTTAGTAGCGATTGGGACGGTTGCAGATTTAGTTTCGTTGACGGATGAAAATCGATTATTTGTGCAAAAAGGACTGCGTATTTTGCGTGAAAATGCGAATTTAGGTGTGGCTGCTTTAGCAAAGTTAGCTAATGTGAAACTTTCTGAGGCGAATGAGGAGACCATTGGTTTCATAGTTGCACCACGTCTGAATGCAGTTGGACGTTTGGGGCCTGCTGACCCGGCGGCGGATTTGTTGCTAACCGAAGATTCCGAAGAGGCAGCATTTCTAGCAGAGGAAATTGATGATGCCAATAAGGAGCGGCAGGCGATTGTGGCAAAGATTTCAGAAGAAGCGATTGCGATGATTGAGGCAGAATTTCTTGGTGAGGGACATGAAGTACTCGTTATTGGAAAGGCGGGCTGGAATCCTGGCGTTGTTGGGATTGTGGCTTCGCGATTAGTGGATCGTTATGCACGACCGGTGATTGTGCTAGGCATTGATGACGTGACTGGTATTGCAAAAGGCTCTGGAAGGAGTATTGATGCGTTTCATTTATATCAAGCGCTAGATGCGAATCAGGAGCTTTTAAAGGCGTTTGGTGGTCATCCTATGGCAGCTGGTATGACACTCGATGTTGCGGATGTTGCGGCCTTACGTTCGAATTTATCGCGTTTGGCTCGTGAAACGTTGTCACCAGATGATTTTGTATCTATTTTGCGTGTGGAAGAGGCGATTCCAGTTGAGATGGTAACGATTGATTTCATCGCGCAGTTGAACAAATTGGCGCCGTTTGGTACGGATAATCCAAAACCAGTTTTTTCATTAAAAAGTGTTCATTTGAATGGCACGAAGCGCATTGGTGCAGATAAGAATCATTTGAAAACAGCTATTACGTCGGATTCTGGTGCTTCGATTGATGCGATTGGGTTTGGGACTGGTGAGCTTGTCGAGAAAATTTCTCCAATGGCAAAAGTGGATGTGGTTGGCGAATTATCGATTAATGAATGGAATAATATGCGTAAACCGCAACTTCGGATTGTTGATTTAAAAATAGGACATTGGCAGTTGTTCGATGTCAGAGGCCGCGCAGAATGGGATAGATTATTACAAACGAATGGTATGACGGACAAGGTGTTTGTATGCTTTCAAAACGGAACGCGTGAGAAATTACTGGCGACAAATGCGAATCTTGTTTGCACGCAAATTCAGTCAATAGATGATTGTATAGATGTGGCGGCAAAGGATTTGATTTTTGCGGATATGCCGGATGATGTAGGGTTATTGGAAAACTTAGTGACGAAAACGGAGGCAGATCGGATTTACTTGCATGTGGAGGCTAAAAATGGAAATGCGATTGTTTCAATGCCTAGCCGTCAACATTTTGCACAACTATATGCGGTGCTTAAGAAGCATCAGCCTTTCCCGCTTGCCCAAAACATGTCACGCCTTTGTAAGCAGTTTAGTTGGACAGATGATCAAGTTAATTTTATGTCGCGCGTGTTTTTTGATCTAAATTTTGCTACAATGGAAGATGGCGTGATTAGATTGACGGAAGTTGGAGAAAAACGTAATTTGGAGGACTCGGAAGTTTACAAAGCTCGGGTATCCCAAATGGCGCTGGAACAGAAATTACTCTACTCCAATTATAACGAACTGTATGATTGGATAGAGAAGCTGATGAATTCGAAGGGGAATTCAATTTTGGAGGAAACAATAAAATGAACTTAGAAGAATTAAGAAGTTATGTAGCGATAGTAAACGATTGGCCAAAAGAAGGTATTGTTTTTAAAGATATCACACCGTTGATGAGTCATGGTGAGGCGTATAAGTTTGCGACGGATCAAATTGTTGAATATGCAAAAAAAATGAATGTGGATGTTATTGTTGGACCCGAAGCGCGTGGTTTTATTATCGGATGTCCCGTTGCGTATTCGTTAGGAATTGGTTTTGCGCCAGTTCGCAAACCGAATAAGCTACCTCGTGAAACGGTTGATATGGAGTACGATTTGGAGTATGGCACGAATAAGCTGTCGATGCATAAAGATGCAATCAAGCCTGGACAACGCGTTCTTATCACTGATGATTTGTTGGCGACAGGTGGCACGATTGAAGCAACAATTAAGCTTGTTGAAGAACTTGGTGGCATTGTAGCTGGTTGTGCCTTTCTCATTGAATTAACAGAGCTTGAAGGTCATAAAAAATTAGAAGGTTACGACCGCCTCATTTTGATGAATTTCTAAAATGTTTGTCGAAAAACGTTTTTTCCGATTCTAGCAACAAAATTACTTTATGAGTCGTGCAAAACATGATATAATATCAAATAAGAATAATTTTAAAAAGCACTCATTCGTGAGTGCTTTTACATACTTATAGCTAGCGTGGATGAAAAGGGTGTGGGGACTATGGCTAAAGAACAAAATTTAACAGCGGATCAAGTAATTGAAATGGCTTCTCATTATATGAATGAGGAGCATCTTGCACTTGTCAAAAAAGCTTGTGACTATGCGCGTGAGGCGCACAAGGATCAATTCCGCAAATCGGGAGAACCTTATATTATTCATCCTATTCAGGTCGCAGGAATATTAGTGGAGCTAGAGATGGATCCAGCTACCGTTGCTTCTGGCTTTTTGCATGATGTTGTTGAGGATACATCGATTACTTTACAAGATTTAGAAGAGGCGTTTAGCCCAGAAGTTGCAATGATTGTGGATGGTGTAACGAAGCTCGGGAAAATTAAATACAAATCGCATGAGGAGCAACAGGCAGAGAATCACCGCAAAATGTTTATCGCTATGGCACAAGATATTCGCGTGATGCTCGTGAAATTGGCAGATCGATTGCATAATATGCGCACGCTAAAGCATCTTCCTGTCGAGAAACAGCGCCGTATTGCCAATGAGACGTTAGAAATTTTTGCGCCGATTGCTCATCGTTTGGGGATTTCTCGCGTGAAATGGGAATTGGAAGACACGGCTTTACGTTATTTGAATCCGCAACAATATTATCGTATTGTACATTTGATGAAGCAGAAGCGGGAAGAGCGTGAGCGTTATTTGCGTGATGTGATTGATGGCGTGAATGAGAATCTGGATGAATTGCATATTAAGGCAGATATTACTGGTCGTCCGAAACATATTTATTCCATTTATCGCAAAATGTCAGAGCAACACAAGCAATTTAACGAAATTTATGATTTGCTAGCGGTTCGGATTTTGGTTGATAGCATAAAGGATTGTTATGCTGTTTTAGGTGTTATTCATACACGTTGGAAACCGATGCCAGGACGTTTTAAAGACTATATTGCAATGCCGAAGTCAAATATGTATCAGTCGCTTCATACGACGGTGATTGGCCCGCAAGGCGAACCGTTAGAAGTACAAATTAGGACACTTGAAATGCACCAAATCGCGGAATATGGAGTCGCGGCACACTGGGCTTACAAAGAAGGAAAAGTCATTAATTCGAAAACGTCCTTTGACAATAAAATGAGCTGGTTCCGTGAAATCATTGAATACCAGAATGAGTCAGAGAATGCTGAAGAATTCATGGAATCGTTAAAACTTGATTTATTTACCGATGTTGTCTATGTCTTTACTCCAAAAGGAGACGTTTTCGAGCTACCAAATGGTTCTGTACCACTTGACTTTGCTTACCGAATCCATACCGAGATTGGTAACAAGACGATTGGCGCCAAAATCAACGGCAAAATTGTTACGCTGGATTATAAATTAAAAACAGGCGATATCATTGAAATTTTGACATCGAAACATTCGTATGGGCCAAGTCGTGATTGGTTGAAGCTGGTGCAGACATCGCAAGCGAAAAACAAGATTCGTCAGTTCTTCAAACGTCAAGCGAAGGAAGAAAACGTTGAAAAAGGTCGCGATATGGTAGAGAAGGAACTACGTCAGCTTGATTTTGAACCTAAGAAAGTGATGACGACAGAGAATATTAATAAACTTGCCGAACGTTTGAACTTTAGTCATGAAGATGATTTATTTGCAGCGGTTGGTTATAACGGAATTACGGCGCTTCAGGTGGCGAACCGTTTAACAGAGAAGGAACGTCGTGAGCGGGAACTTGAGGAGCAAACGGAGAAGTTATTAAATAAAGTGGAAGCGAAAGCGAAAAACCCGGCGGACAGTAATAATGAGAGACTTAAAATTAAGCATAACGCTGGTGTTGTTGTGCAAGGCGTTGGCAATCTGCTCATTCGTTTATCACGCTGTTGTAATCCGGTACCAGGAGATGAAATTGTTGGCTACATCACGAAGGGGCGCGGCATTTCAATTCATCGCAAAGATTGCCCGAATGTGACAGGCCCAGATACTGAACGATTGATTGATGTTGAGTGGGAAGACGCGGATATGACTGCTAAAACCGATTACAACGTTGATATCGAGGTGTTTGGCTATAATCGCAATGGTATGCTAAATGATATTTTACAAGTCGTAAACAGCCTGACAAGCAATATTAATGGTGTTAACGCGAAAGTAGATAATAACAAAATGGCGACGCTCGTATTAACGCTTCAAATTCATAATATTAATCATTTGCAACGGGTTGTCGACAAAATCAAGCAAGTTCCTGATGTCTATACAGTTAGACGTTTAATGAATTAAGACTGACTGGGGGATTTTAGAATGCGGGTTGTGGCGCAACGTTGCTATGAAGCAAGTGTAACGATTGATAATGAAAATGTAGGGGAAATCGCTGGTGGGCTTTGTCTGCTGGTTGGTTTCACACATGATGATACGGAAGAAGACGTGAAGTACGTTGTGAAGAAAATTCTTGGACTGCGTATTTTTGAAGATGATGCAGACAAAATGAATTTATCGATTCAAGATTTTGGTGGTGCAATTCTTAGTGTTTCGCAATTCACGCTATATGCAGACGTGAAGAAGGGACGGCGACCGAGTTTTACGAATTCAGCGTCTCCTGATGTAGCATCAGATTTGTATGACTTGTTTAATACATTGCTTGCGGCTGAGGGAATCGTTGTCGAGACTGGGGTTTTTGGGGCAATGATGGATGTTAGTATTGTGAATCATGGCCCGGTGACGATTATTTTAGATTCGCAGGAGTTATTAGGAAAATAGTAAGTATTAAAAAATGGGTCTGAGACATAACCTAAAATAAACCGGCGACAAGCGCTCGCATTCAGGAATTTGGCGGACTTCCGGTTCTCATGTACAGTCGTACACTCCGCTTCCGGCTTCCACAAAATCCCCTGAATACAAACGCTTTCGCTCGATTTGTGTCAAGCAAGATTCACATCCTACTCGAAAAAAAGGATTTGTGATATCTTGCTTATTTTGTATGAAAATGAGTTTTGTCCCGTACTCTTTTTTGCGTTTTAGTACCTAGTTTTTAAAATATCCACTTAGTCCATCGAATATTGCGTTGGCCACATCGTCTCGGAAGCTGCTGGAGTTCAGTTTCTGTTCGTCAATGCTTGAGCTTAAATATCCTAGTTCCAGTAATACGGATGGTTGTGTGTTTTCGCGTAGTACGTAGAAATCACCTGAGCGTGTACCGCGGTTCTTGCTCGTTAAGTTGCTTGCTAGGCTTTCGTTAATGCTTTCTGCCAAGCTTTGATCTTTGCCTTTGTAGTAATAGGTTGTTTGTCCATTTACACTTGCATCGCTTGCATCTTCTACGGAGTCAAAATGAAGCGAGATGAAGGCATCTGCATTATGTTTCTCTGCTTTTCTGGCGCGATCTTTTAGAGACACGTATTCATCACTATCTCTCGTTAAAATCACTTTCGCACCGCTTTGCTCTAAACGTGCTGCTACGGCTTTGGCTGTTTTCAATGTTGCTTTCTTTTCAACGGTACCGTTCTGCCCTTGAGCGCCGGGATCGTTACCTCCGTGACCAGGGTCAATAACAATTGTTGCTTCGGCCAGTGACGTTGTTTTAGATTTTGGTGCGCTTTTGGTTTTGGAAGTGGAGACATCGACAACCCAGTTGGCTACATAACCTTGCTTACCGGATGAGGTTGTGACTTGATACCAATCGCCTTGAACGCCATCGATATTATAGACGGTTCCAGAATCAGCGGTTTCAATCGTCTCGTTATTTCGACCAGGGCCAGAACGGATATTTGTGCCATTAGACCGTATTGTAACGGTTTGTAGATGGCTTTTGGATTCTTTTGTCGCAGATTCCTGCATCTTAATATAGGATGAATTAACCCATGCAGTTTGGCCTTGATATTGGATTTGCGTCCAGCCATTTGATTGACTTGTGACAGTAATTTGATCGCCGCCTTTTAGAGTTCCGAGGACAGTGGCATTTATGGACGGTTTACTCCGCACATTTAAGCCACCGTCGCTTGTGACGGTAGCGAGACTATTACTAGATGCACTGACATCGACATTTTGCACGAGCCAACTTGCAACGTAACCACTCTGCCCGTTTTCAAGGCGAACTTTATACCACTTATTTTCTTCATTAATAACGTTTAGAATTTCGTTTTTTCTTACTTGAGACGTGACGTCGAATGCGAGTCCTGGTCCGCTTCTGACGTTTAAAACTTCCGCTTTTACTTGTACCGTGTTCGCATTTGCCATTGCAATTGTAGACAAAATGCCGGCTCCGATAAGCAAGAACGAGAGCACGGTTATAAACAGGAACTTATTTCTCATCAATGTGCACCACCTATACCCCTAAAAAATATCTACCTATAAAAAGATTATCATAAAACAAGCCATTATGAAACATTAAACCTATATTTTCGTGATTATTTTTCAAAACATTGTTGACTTTTGAGGCAAATTCTAGTAGTCTTAAGGGTAATTAATAGATGACCGATGACGGAGAGAAGTACGACATGCATTTGCTGGTAAAGAGAGATGGGTCCTTAGGCTGGGAGACCGATTGCAGTTAAAATGTCGAAAAGACACTCCAGAGGCTTCTTGCTAAACGGCGTTCTGGCGCTTAGTAAGTAAGAACGTTGACAGGCGTTAACTGTTTTGAGTGGAGGAGTATAATTGTCCTCAATTTAGGGTGGTACCACGGGTTAACTCTCGTCCCTTGTTTTATTTAGTTAAGACGAGGGATGGGGGTTATTTTGTTGTTGCGACTTTTACGAAGCGTCTTATGCTGAGTTAGAGCCGCAATATGCATGCGAACAAAGTGAGCATGTAATCCATCAGTGGCTCTTACTAAAAACAACCACCACACAAAAGGGTCCAGAATACCAAAATTTTCCGCTCAAAACCAGTCCAACCCCAACGCAACTATTCGCAAATTTTTAGGGGGGATAAGGCATGCAAATGAAATTGCCAAGAGGAACACGCGATATTTTACCAGGAGAAGTAGAAAAGTGGCATTATGTAGAACGCGTTTTCCAATCGATATGTGAGAAATTTCAATATGAAGAAATTCGGACACCAATTTTTGAGCATACAGAATTATTCCAACGTGGCGTGGGAGACACAACGGATATCGTTTCGAAAGAGATGTACACGTTTCAAGATAAGAAAAACAGAAGTTTGACATTGCGTCCAGAAGGTACAGCATCCGTAGTTCGCGCCTTTGTCGAGCATAAGCTATTTGGCCAAGTGAACCAACCCGTGAAACTCTATTATTCAGGTCCGATGTTTCGATATGAACGTCCACAAGGTGCGAGGCAGCGACAGTTTACACAAATGGGACTCGAGGCGCTTGGAAGTAATGACCCAGCAATCGATGCAGAAATTATTTCTTTGGCGATGTCGTTCTATAAAGAGCTAGGATTGCGAAATATTGAACTGGTTATCAACAGTTTAGGTGATAAAGAAAGTCGCTTAAAACATAAAGATGCTCTCGTGGCGCATTTTGAGCCACAAATCGATGAATTTTGCGCAGATTGTCAAGTACGTTTGCATAAAAATCCATTACGTATTTTAGATTGTAAAGTGGATCATGCACATCCGCTCATCGCGAAAGCACCGTCGATTTTGGAATTTTTAAACGAAGAATCGACTGCATATTTTGCGAAGGTGAAAACGTATTTGGGTGCGTTAGGTATAGTTTATACGGTTGATCCAACGCTCGTTCGTGGTTTGGATTACTACAATCATACTACGTTTGAAATTATGAGTACGGCAGAAGGCTTTGGTGCGAAATCCACACTTTGTGGTGGTGGTCGTTATCATGGTTTAGTGCAAGAATTTGATGGGCCAGAAACGCCGGGTGTTGGCTTTGGATTAGGTGTGGAGCGCTTATTTGCGGCACTTGATGTTGAAGGGATTGAGCTTCCTGTTACGCGCGATCTGGATTGTTATGTGATTACAGCGACGGAAAGTGCTGAAATCAAAGCTGTAACAATGGTCAATGAGTTGCGATTAAGTGGTTTTAGTGCAGAAAAAGATTATATGGGTCGCAAAATGAAAGGTCAGTTAAAAGATGCTGATCGTAAAAAAGCGCGATTCACGATAGTTTTAGGAGGCACAGAGCTTGAGAACGGTAAAGGCAAGCTAAAAAATATGCAAACAGGCGAGCAAACAGAAATTGAATTAGTTGCTGTTGTGGCTGGTTTACGGGCAGTGCGTGAATTAGAGGGGGAAAACAAATGAAGAAAAGAACATTATATTGTGGCGACGTAACGGAAAAACATATCGGAGAAAAAGTAACATTACATGGTTGGGTACAAAAACGTCGTGACTTAGGCGGACTTATTTTTATCGATTTGCGTGATCGTGAAGGAATAGTCCAAGTGGTTTTCAATCCAGATTTTTCAGCGGATGCTTTAGCAATTGCAGAAACGGTTCGTAATGAGTTTGTAGTGACAGTTGTTGGAACGGTTGCGGCGAGAAGTGAGGGTGCAATAAATGAAAAATTGGTGACGGGCCGGATTGAGGTTTTAGCGGAGGAATTGGAAGTGTTGAATGCTTCGAAAACACCGCCGTTTTACATTGAAGACGGTGTGAATGTGTCGGATGAATTGCGTTTGAAGTATCGCTATTTAGACTTGCGTCGCCCAGAAATGAACCAGATTTTTCAGATGCGTCATACAGCAACGAAAACATTCCGGCAAAAATTAGATCAAATGGGCTTTTTTGATATCGAAACACCGTATTTGACGAAGAGTACGCCAGAAGGTGCCCGTGATTATTTGGTGCCAAGTCGTGTATATCCGGGCAATTTTTATGCATTGCCGCAATCACCACAAATTTTGAAGCAGTTATTGATGTCTTCTGGTTTTGATAAATATTACCAAATTGTACGTTGTTTCCGCGATGAAGATTTGCGTGGGGATCGCCAACCAGAATTTACACAAATCGATTTAGAGACGAGTTTCTTGACTAAAGAGGAGATTCAAGAGATTACCGAAGAAATGTTAGTAGCAGTAGTGGAGGCGACAAAAGGCATTAAAATCGATAAACCGTTTCCGCACATGACGTATGCAGAGGCGATGGATCGTTTCGGTAGTGATAAGCCCGATGTACGTTTCGGCCTAGAGCTGAAAAACGTGGCAGAAGCAGTAGCGGATGTTGAATTCAAAGTCTTTACGAATGCGATTGAAAGCGGCGGTGAAGTAAAGGCTATCAATGCAAAAGCTGCGGCAGCAAACTATTCGCGTAAAGATATTGATGCGCTTGGAGAGTTTGTTGGGAGATATGGCGCGAAAGGTCTTGCGTGGATGAAAGTAGAAGAGGATGGTTTCAAAGGGCCTATTGCTAAATTCTTCACATCTGAAAATCAGGCGGCGGTTGCTAATGTTTTAGATGCAGAAGTCGGTGATTTGTTACTATTTGTTGCTGATAAAGCAGAAGTAGTTGCGGCATCTCTGGGTGCATTGCGTTCGAAACTAGGCCAAGACCTCGATTTAATCGACCAGAGCGAACTGGCATTTTTATGGGTGACAGATTGGCCGTTGTTTGAATATGACGAAGAAGCAGGACGTTTTGTTTCTGCCCATCATCCATTCACGATGCCGCAAGACGCGTCATTGCTTGAGACAGCGCCAGAAAAAGCGATGGCAGAAGCATATGATATCGTTCTGAATGGCTATGAAATTGGTGGAGGTTCTCTACGTATTTATAAAAAAGAAATGCAACAACAAATGTTCCGTGCGCTCGGATTCACAGATGAAGAAGCGGCAGAACAATTCGGTTTCTTACTAGAAGCATTGGAATTTGGAACGCCACCACATGGTGGAATTGCACTTGGTTTGGATCGGATTATCATGATTCTTGCGGGCAGGAACAACTTGCGCGATACGATTGCCTTCCCTAAAACAGGAAGCGCGGCAGATCCGTTGACTAATGCTCCGAGTGAGGTAAGCGAGGCGCAGTTGGCTGAGTTGGCACTTGCAGTTGAGGCAAAGAAAGCAGAATAAGAAAATAGGATTTCTCACTTGGATTTTGTGTGGGAAATCCTATTTTTTCATACAAAAAAACCGTAGGCATCACTATTTTAGCGTGTTGCCTACAGTGCTGAGGTTTTGCGGAAAATCATGTGGGGTAGTTTTTCTGCAGTCTGAGATGTCATCTAGCATCTTTTTAATTTGAGGATGTGTCGATCATCGTGACTTCAACATCGTTTGCTAAGATTCCGGTATTGGCTTCATTCGACCAAAATGGACCTTCTAATGTTTTCTTTTCCTTGTTGCTCACTTCATGCTTGTCGTAAAATCTAGCTTCTACAGCATAGCGACTGCCGACTTTCACCGAATCCCATTGTGATTCATCAAGGTCTAGCGTTATTTGTTTGCTACCGGCTCCTTCAATATTTCCTGAAACAGAATTGTCCTTGTTCTTCTGCGTAACTAGAAAATTAAAAGAAACATCTATCGGGGAAGCGGTGTTTTGCAGAAAATAGTAACCTCCTGCTAAAAAAACAATCGCGATAATTGTGAAAAAGGGGATCTTTCGCATCTTTGTCTATCTCTCCTTCATATATAAAAAACATCCAATTTAGCTACTTCTTCATTATAAGCTCTGTTTTTCATTTCGGGAAGGGGAAAATGCGATTTCTCATTGTATTTTTAGAATTAGTTCCTATTTCTTTATTCTTGTCTCATCTGACTAACTAGTTTTCTTTCGGATGATCTTGTAAAGCATCAACGCCGCGTTCACCAGTGCTTATTTTGATGACCTCCGCAACGGGATAAATAAAAACTTTGCCATCGCCTGGTTCGCCGGTTCGCAAAGTGTTTTTCACGACTTCTAGCACAGCTTCTACGGGCACGGTACTAACGACAATCTCGATTTTCATGCGTTCGTGGACGTTATTTTCCTTCTTTTTCCCGCGGTACAGCTCGATTAAGCCTTTTTCAAGACCGGTTCCTAGTGCCTTTGTGACAGTTAAGCCACTAACACCGATTTCTGCGAGCGCTTTTTGGAATTCGTAAAAACGATTTGGACGTGTAATAATTTCGATTTTTGTTAAGTTTGACAATAGAACCACCCCTTAATCATGATAGGCTTTTTCGCCGTGAAGCGTTAAATCCAGCCCTTTGTATTCTTGATCTTCATCCACTCTGATAGGTAAGAATATTTTGATAACATAGATAATAATGATGGTGGCAACTGCAACGAAAACGACCGTGGAACCGATTGCGATGAGTTGTTTTCCAAGTAAGCTGGCATTTCCATAAAAAAGACCATCTGCGCCGAGTTCGTTAATTTTAGTAGTGGCGAAAAGCCCTGTAGCAATACCGCCCCAAATACCGCCAATGCCATGTAAACCGAAAGCATCAAGTGCATCATCGTATTTCAATTTGCCCTTCAACCAAAAGACTGCCCAGAAGCAAATTGCACCGCCAAGGAAACCAATCAATAAGGCGCTACCGACTGTAACAAAACCAGCAGCGGGCGTAATGGAGACGAGACCAGCAATCGCGCCGGAAATTGTGCCAAGCATCGTCGGTTTTTTGTTAATCATCCATTCGACAGCGACCCATCCGATAATCCCGGCAGCAGCTGCTGAATTGGTGTTAACGAATGCAGCCATCGCAACATTATCAATCGTTAGTGCGCTACCAACATTAAATCCATACCAACCGAACCAAACTAATATACCACCAATTAACGCGAGTGGCAAATTATGTGGGGAGGAGTTCTCGGCTTCTTTGCGACGTCCAAGTATGATTGCGAGTACGAGTCCAGTAATACCAGAACTAATATGAACGACATTTCCGCCAGCAAAATCAAGCGCACCAAGTTCACGCAACCAGCCTCCATCACCCCAAACCCAATGGGCAACAGGGGAATAAACAAGTAATGACCATAATATAATGAAGATTAAGTATGCCGCAAAATTCATTCGTTCTGCAAAAGCGCCAGAAATAATAGCAACAGTCAAAATCGCGAATGTCATTTGGAACATCATGAATAAAGTATGTGGAATCGTTTCAGAATACGTCGCATTAGCATCAAAACCAACGCTGTGCAGGAAAGTCCAATCAAAACTTCCTATAAAAGCGTTTCCTGGTGCGAACGCAAGAGAATAACCAACGAAAACCCATAAGATAGAGATAATAGCCATCGAGCTAAAACTATACATTGCTGTGCTAAGTACGTTTTTACGACGAACCATCCCTCCATAGAATAAAGCGATTCCTGGTGTCATCAGCCAAACTAACAAGGTACAAAAAAACATAAATACTGCTTCCATGTGGCACTCTCCTTTTTGTTAGGTAATCTAACATTTTAATTTTTCTTATGTGATAATAATACTTCAAACTGAAAATAATGCAAGAGATTTTATCTGAAAACTTAAATTTTGTTAGATAATATAACATCAATCGTTTTTTTTATATTTTTTGATTCTCATTTAGAGTTTTAATTGCAATTTTCTTTTTATTCGAGGTTAATTTTTGGTGGGAAAATAGGTGACATAAAGATGTAAAAATAGTTTCGCACAGTAAAGAGGTAGATAAACAAAAAAAGCCGCTCACATTTTGATGTGAACCGCTTTATTTTTAGATATAAAACATGTAGCCATCTAATAGAGGATCATCTCCATGGCTGGCTAAGTCTTCTAATGTCGTGCTGTCTAGAACTTCTTTGACGGCATTACGAATGCGTAACCAGAGTTCGCGCTGTGCTGCCTCTTCGTCTTCGATACTTTCTACGAGCACGATGGGACCTTCTAACGTACGGATAATGTCTCCGGCTGTAATTTTTGCGGGCTCATCGCCTAGGATATAGCCCCCATGTGCGCCACGGATACTTTTTACAATACCTGCGTTGCGCAATGGACCGATGAGTTGTTCTAAGTAATGTTCTGATAAGCCTTTTTTTTCGGCGATGGAACGTAATGAAATGGGGCCTTGTCCAAAACATCGCGTTAATTCTAGTACAATAGTTAAGCCATAGCGGCCTTTTGTTGTGATTTTCATAATAACCTCCAAATGAATGTTGCGATTTTCTGTTATAATTGAGAAGAATCGCCTATGTATCATCAGCTAATTTCGATATCAGGATAATTATATAGTAAAAAGCGCCAAGAAGCTAATGAAATAGATGAAAATCGGTAACGGAACATATGCTCTTATGTTATAATTGGGATAAATGATTGGAGGGGGAAAGGTATGGCTATTCAACCGCTTGCTTACCGAATGAGGCCGAAGTCACTGGACGATATTGTTGGACAGAAGCATCTTGTCGGTAAGGATAAAGTGATTTATCGGATGGTAAAGGCAAAACAGCTATCTTCCATGATTTTGTATGGGCCGCCTGGAATTGGTAAAACGTCGATTGCAAGTGCGATTGCTGGTAGTACAAAATACGCATTTCGGATGTTAAATGCCGTGACGAATAATAAGAAGGATTTAGAAATTGTTGCTGCAGAAGCGAAGATGAGTGGTACGGTTATTTTACTTTTGGATGAGGTACACCGTTTGGACAAGCCGAAACAAGATTTTCTGTTACCCCATTTAGAGAGTGGTCAGATTATTTTGATTGGGGCAACGACTAGCAATCCGTACATTGCGATTAATCCAGCGATTCGGAGTCGGACGCAAATTTTTGAATTGAAGCCTTTGTCAGTAGCGGATATCGAGGTGACGATGGACCGAGCGCTTGTGGATTTGGAGCGCGGTTTAGGGGCATATGAGGTGGTTTTAGATGGGAATGCTAAGACACACTTGGCGACGGCGAGTAATGGTGATGTTCGGAGTGCGCTTAATGCATTGGAGTTGGCGGTTATTTCTTCAGAACCCGATGATACAGGACGAGTACATGTGACGCTAGAAGTAGCCGAGGAGTGTTTGCAACGTAAGAGCTTGGCACATGATAAAGATGGCGATGCACACTATGATGTTTTGAGCGCATTTCAGAAATCGGTACGAGGCAGTGATGTGAATGCCGCGCTTCATTATATGGGAAGATTGATTGAGGCGGGGGATTTGGTAAGTATTAGTCGGCGCTTACTCGTAATGGCATATGAGGATGTTGGACTTGCGAACCCGCAGGCTGCGACACATACTTTATCCGCGATACAGACCGCTGAGAAAATTGGCTTTCCTGAGGCTCGGATTCCGCTTGCAAATGCTGTTATTGAACTTTGCTTATCTCCAAAATCGAATTCTGCTATTATGGCGATTGATAGTGCACTCGCAGACATTCGTGCTGGGAAAAGCGGAGAGGTGCCAGACCATTTGCGTGATGGACATTATTCTGGAGCGAAAGAACTTGGTCGAGCCTTAGATTATAAATATCCGCATAGTTATGAGAATGCTTGGGTAGATCAACAGTATTTACCAGATCGACTTTTGAAAGCGAAGTACTATGAGCCGAAATTGACCTCAAAGTATGAGCAGACGATTGCTGGGGTTTATGAGAAAATAAATCAAAATAAGAAATAACCGGTGTAACGATTAGCGCTTACATTCTAGATGTTAATTTAGTACAAAAAAATACATCTTTTTTGTTGAAATAAGTGTTCCAAATTGAAATATCCATACTTATGTGGTATTCTTAGTTCAATAAAGAAAACCCTAATGTATTCGTTATGGTGCCTATATTATTGAACCGAACAATTTGATTTACCTAGGGAGCCCAAGTTCGGGCGCAGCGCACATGCCTTTTCACGAGGACTTGTAAACCGTCAGACAGAGCACCCACCTGCTGTTAATAGCGGGTTCAAACAATGGTATTAAGACGGTACGATTGGGGTTTCTTTATTATTAAAATACAATTTGAGCACTCCATTTTTGAAGGGATTCTATCGTTTCATGAGTGGGGTGATTTTGTTGTGGCTCTTATGAAGCATCCCTTGCTGAATTAGAGCCACAATATGCATGCGAACAAAGTGAGCATGTAATCCACCAGCGGCTCTTAGAACGCAAAGCTAGGAATAAATTCAAAACAAAGATAAGCCCTCGCTCCAAAATCGAAAATTAGAATGTAAAGTAATCAACTTTTAAATGCAAATTAAACCACAATATTTTCACCCTTAAATAATCCCAATTTTAATTAAACAAAATTCTTATTGTATTTTAGATAGTGGATATCTTGGTTTTTTGCTTTTGGTATCGTTTCTTGCTAAAATAGGATAGATTATAAAAACATTTTTTAAAGGCTAGTTGATAGTTTTTAATATAGAAAGAAGCGATTTTATGATAGAACGTGTGTATTTAGATCATGCAGCGACTAGCCCTATTCATCCTGAGGTTGTGCAGGCGATGCTGGCTAGTTTTACGAATAATTATGGCAATCCTTCTAGTATTCACTATGCAGGGAGAGATGCTAGGAAGGCGCTTGATGAGGCACGCGCGATTGTGGCGCAGAGCATTGGAGCGGATGAGCGTGAGATTGTGTTTACGAGTGGCGGTACCGAGGGGGATAATGTCGCGCTAATTGGATCGGCGTATGCGAATCGTGATCGTGGTAGACATATTATTACGACTGAAATCGAGCATCCAGCGGTTCTAGAGACGTGTCGCTTTTTGGAGACGCAAGGGTTTGATGTGACGTATTTACCGGTGGATAAGGATGGTATTATTTCTCTTGCGAACTTTGATGCCGCGCTTACAAGTGAGACGATTCTAGTTTCTGTGATGTATGGGAATAACGAGGTTGGTTCGGTTCAGCCGATTCGGGCGATTGGTGAGCGGTTGGAGAAACACCAGGCGCTATTTCATACGGATGCGGTGCAGGCTTTTGGAATGTTTGATATGGAGGTTGCGGAGCTTGGTGTGGATATGTTGACAGTGACGGCGCACAAGATTAATGGTCCGCGCGGAATTGGTTTTTTGTATGTTAAAAACGGGACGAATTTAGTGTATCCTTTTCATGGCGGGGAGCAGGAGCGCAAGCGTCGGGCTGGTACGGAAAATTTGCCAGGGATTTGTGGTATGGCTGAGGCTGTGCGCATTTCTTTGGAATCGAGGAAGCAGAAACGCTCTGATTTTAAGGATTATAAGCAGGTGTTCGTGGATACCTTTGCGGAGAGTGGGATTCTTTTTGAGGTTAATGGTTCGCTTGAGAAGGGATTGCCGCAAGTTCTGAATGTGCGCTTCCCAGGCGTTTCGGTGGAGCAGTTGTTGATGAATTTGGATATGGCTGGAATCGCGGTTTCTAGTGGTTCAGCTTGTACGGCTGGTACGGTGGATCCGTCGCACGTCTTGGTGGCGCTTTTTGGGGCGGATCATGCAGGTGTACGCGAGTCGATTCGGATTAGTTTTGGCCTTGGTAATTCTTACGAGGAAATGGAGAAGGCGGCAAGTGAGATTGTAAAAGTGGTACAGCGACTTTGTAAGTGAAGAGGAGTAGTTAAAATGGATAATAGTAAGACGCGAGTAGTTGTTGGCATGTCTGGCGGCGTGGACTCGTCGGTAACAGCTTATTTGCTGAAAAGGCAAGGCTATGATGTCATCGGAATCTTTATGAAGAATTGGGATGATACGGATGAGTTTGGAATGTGCACGGCAACGGAGGATTACGAGGATGTAATTCGTGTGGCGAACCAAATTGGGATTCCGTATTATGCTGTTAATTTTGAAAAGGAATATTGGGATAAAGTGTTCACGTATTTCTTGGATGAGTATAAATTGGGTCGAACGCCAAATCCAGACGTCATGTGTAATAAAGAAATTAAATTTAAGGCGTTTTTGGAACACGCGGAGAGTTTAGGTGCTGATTTTGTGGCGACGGGACATTATGCGCGTGTGGAAACGATTGATAATGAGGTTAAAATGTTACGTGGTGTGGACCGGAATAAAGATCAGACATACTTCTTGAACCAGCTATCGCAAGCACAAATTTCAAAGGTGATGTTCCCGCTTGGTGGGATGGAAAAGCCGGAAGTGCGTCGGATTGCGGAAGAGGCAGAGCTTGCAACAGCCGGCAAGAAGGATAGTACAGGGATTTGTTTCATTGGAGAACGTAATTTCAAGCAATTTTTGAGTGAGTATTTGCCGGCACAACCTGGTGATATGAAGACGCTTGATGGGAAATTAATGGGTAAACATGATGGGTTGATGTATCATACGATTGGACAACGTCATGGCTTGGGTATTGGTGGAGACGGTGATCCGTGGTTTGTAGTTGGGAAGGATTTAGCGAATAATGTGTTATTCGTGGAACAAGGTTTCCATCATGATAGCCTATATTCGGATTCACTTGTAGCAACGGATATGAGCTTCGTTTCGGATCGGCCTGTGGATGCAGTGTTCCATTGTACGGCAAAATTCCGTTATCGTCAGGAAGATGTTGGTGTAACGGTGCATTTGTTGGATGGGAATAAGGCGCATGTTGTGTTTGATGAGCCAGCTCGCGCGGTGACGCCAGGTCAAGCGCTCGTTCTTTACGATGGAGATGTTTGTTTAGGCGGGGGAACGATTGACGAGATTTATAGACAAGATGTGCCATTGCAATATGTTGGATAAGAAATTTGAAAAAGAGTTTGGGATGGGATTATTCCCTGAACTCTTTTTTTGATAAAGGATGAAAAGAGGATTCGGATGAAAAAGACGTTATGGATTGTATTGGCTGTTCTTGTTTTGATTATTGGTGGTGCTTATTTTTACTTTAATACATCGCCGAGTCAGTTTGCAGAAGATGCTGGGAATTCCACGAAAAAAGTGGATGTCGTAGATGATAGTGGCTTTTTGATGTTTGCTCCAATGAATCAGGATGTGAAGGAAAGCGTGATTTTTTATCCTGGTGCGTTCATTGATGCGCTCAGTTATGCTCCAATGGCAAAAGGGCTTGCGAATGCAGGTTATAAGGTGTACATTGCTGAAATGCCGCTTGATTTAGCTGTTTTTGGGAAAAATAAGGCAGCAGATATTATTGATAGTCATGAAGATGAGCATTTTGTGATTGGTGGTCATTCGCTGGGCGGTGCGATGGCGGCGCGGTTTGCTCATGACAATATGGATGAATTGGACGGTATTTTCTTTTTAGCAAGTTATTCAGACGAGAAGGGAACGCTTGCAAAAGCTCCGTTTTCGGCATTGTCGATTACTGCGACGAAGGATGGCGTGCTTAATTGGGATACATACGAAAAGAACAAGCGATATTTGCCAGAGAAAACGACTTTTGTATCAATAAAAGGCGGAAACCATGCGCAATTTGGGGCTTATGGAAAACAGCATGGTGATGGTAATGCCTCAATTAGTGTCGAGGAGCAGACAAACGAAACCGTGGCGGCGCTAAAAACGTGGTTGGCTGTTGCGGTAAAATAGGAGGAAAAAAGCATGATGGATAAAAATGCACAAGGTATCGAAGCGATGCAAAAGAATGATTTAGAGACGGCAGTGCGTCTTTTTACGGAGGTTATTGAGGAGCACCCGAATGATCCGGTTGGGTTCATTAATTTCGGAAATGTGTTGCTTTCGATGGATGATTTTGAGCGTGCCGAGCGTTTTTTTGAGCGGGGAATTGAGTTGGATAATAAAGCTTCGGCGGCTTATTATAGTTTAGGAAATTTGTATTATGTGCTGGAACGCTACAAAGACGCAGCAAAGCAATTTGAACAAGCGATTGCTGCTGGACTGGATTCGGCGGATGTTTATTTCATGATTGGGATGAGTTTCACGCAGATGGATGAAAATTTGTTGGCGATTCCTTATTTGATGCGTTCAGTGGAATTGGCGCCTGATGAGGTGGAGGCTGCTTTCCAGTATGGGATTGCCTTGGCGAAATCGGACTTGTTTGAGGATGCGATTGGGGCGCTTGAGCGTGTATTGATGTTGAAACCAGATGATGCCGATGCGCTTTACAATATCGGTGCTGCTTACTTAGCTTGGCAAGGCGATTTAGTGATTGGAAAAAGTTACTTTGAGAAAGCTGTGGCGAGCGATGAGAATCATGAGTTAGCAGCAAATGCGCTGGCGGCCATTCAAGATTTAGAGGCAAGCGGCAAATAAGATAGACATAGGATTGCGAAGGAGGTGGGAAAATGGACACGCAAGAAACGTTGGGATTGCTCGGTGAGAACGAGGAACTGTATATGAAAGGACTTGTGATGTCGACAATTTTTCATAATAGCGACAACTTGTTTTCAGTGATAAGGATTCAGGTGCAGGATACGAATACGACATGGGACGAGAAGGATATTGTTGTGACGGGCTTTTTTCCTGCCCTTCATGAGCAAGAGGCGTACATATTTCACGGTAAATTAATGGATCATGCCAAATTTGGTCAGCAGTTTAAGGCGGACCGATTCAGAAAAGAGATGCCACAGACGAAGCAAGGGTTGGTGCAGTATTTATCGGGAGAACTTTTTAAAGGAATCGGTAAAAAGACAGCGGAACGTGTCGTGGAAACGCTTGGCGAGGATGCTATTAGCCGGATTTTGTCTGATCCGTCGCTACTTCAAGAGGTGCCACGTTTGCCACTTGCGACGGCGGAGAGTTTGCTGGAATCGTTGCGTGAGAATCAAGGGTTGGAACATATTATGGTGAGTTTGAATGAGTATGGGTTTGGGCCGCAACTCTCGATGAAAATTTTTCAGGCGTATAAGCAAGATACGCTGAATGTTTTAGAAAATAATCCTTATAAGCTAATTGAAGATGTGAAGGGAATTGGGTTTAATCGTGCGGATGAGTTGGGACGCAAACTTGGACTTGGTGGAAATCATTATTCGCGTTTGCAGGCAGCGATTTTGTACATGTTGGAGCAGGAGTCATTGCAGCAAGGTAACGTATTTATGGAGCGGGAAGTTTTGCTGGAGACGGTAACGCAACTACTTGAGAGTAGTGAACCAGTTCGGATTGAGCAAGAACAATTGACGAAGCAGTTGCTGGCTCTTGAGGAAGATATGAAGGTGATGACGGAGAACACGCGGGTGTATGTGCCATCGCTTTATTTTGCGGAGGCTGGGTTTGCGGCGCACGTGAAAAGAATGATGCGGCAAAAGGAGTACGAGGAACTTTTTCCAAAATCAGAGTTTTATATCGCGCTCGGTGAATTGGAGGATCGGATTGGTGTGTCTTACGGGGAAACCCAGAAGGTGGCGCTTGAGCAAGCATTGATGTCGCCGATGCTTATTTTGACTGGTGGGCCTGGTACCGGGAAAACGACTGTTATTAAAGGGATTGTGGAGCTTTATGCCGAGTTAAATGGTGTTAATTTGGATCCGATGTCGTATAAGGATGGGCAGAAATTGCCGATTTTGTTGGCAGCACCGACGGGACGTGCGGCGAAACGAATGACGGAATCGACTGGATTGCCTGCGATGACGATCCACCGACTGCTAGGAATGAACGGGCAGGAGCAGTTGGACGATGATAATGAGCGTTCGATTGAAGGGAAATTACTGATTATTGATGAGATGTCAATGGTTGATATTTGGCTTGCGAATCAGCTTTTTCGGGCTTTGCCAGCGCACATGCAAGTGATTTTGGTAGGAGATCAGGATCAATTGCCATCTGTTGGGCCGGGGCAAGTTTTGAAAGATATGTTGCGATCAAACGAGATTCCTACCGTTGAGTTAACAGATATTTATCGGCAGGAAGACGGTTCATCGATTATTGAGCTTGCGCATGATATTCGCCAAGGGTTTTTGCCAGCGACATTCACGAAAAATAGCACGGATCGGTCGTTTTTCCACTGTACGGTGAATCAGATTGCCGAAGTCGTGGAAAAAGTTGTAGAGAACGCGAAGAAAAAAGGATTTCGCGCGAAAGATATCCAAGTTTTGGCGCCGATGTATCGTGGACCTGCCGGAATTGATATTTTAAATCGCAAAATGCAGGAAATTTTTAATGCGAACCCGGATGGAAAACGTAAAGAAGTGAAATTTGGCGATATTGTTTTTCGGATTGGAGATCGGGTATTGCAACTGGTGAATCAGCCGGAGAAGAACGTTTTTAATGGAGATTTTGGTGAGATTGTCTCGATTATTTATGCGAAGGAGAACACGGAGAAACAGGATATGGTTGTTGTGCAGTTTGATCAGACGGAGGTCGAGTATTTTAGGCAGGAGTTTGGCCAATTGACGCACGCGTATTGTTGTTCGATTCATAAGGCGCAGGGGAGTGAGTTTCCGATTGTGATTATGCCGGTGGTGCGTAGTTATTACCGGATGTTGCGACGCGATATTTTGTATACAGCGGTGACTCGGAGCAAGCAGTTTTTGATTATTTGCGGGGAAGAGGATGCGTTTCGGATGGGCGTCGAGCGGATTGATGAGGAGAAGCGGAATACGACGCTGTATGAACGGTTGCTGAGTGAGGAAGATATATTGACAACAGTGAGCAATCGGAAGTTGTTGACGGAGGAGAATTGGATGACGATTGATCCGATGATTGGGATGGAGAGTATCACACCTTACCAGTTTATGCGCGCTTAGGGAGGGGCATGAAAATGGAAATTCAGAAATTAGAAAGTGATGGCATTGCTCAGGTTAAGAACGATGAGGTTATAATAAGAGATGCGGCGTCGATGTTGGATTTTGTGATGAGTGTGCTGTATGAGACGACGTATCGTAAAATTGTTATTGATAAGCAGATAATTTTGGAGGATTTTTTTGATCTCAAGACAGGATTATTAGGCGACGCATTTCAAAAATTGGTAACATACCAGCTGAAAATGGCGATAGTTGGCGATTTTTCGATGTATAGTGAGAATTTTAAAGATTACATGTATGAGAGTAATAAGGGGAGTCATGTTTATTTTGTCGCGACTGTGGAAGGTGCGGTTGAGAAATTGAGATGAGAAACAGTGGAATTACGTCTTGCCTGGAAAATGGGTGAGGCGTTTTTATGCATAATTTGTGATATAATGTTTTTTTGTAAAGGCCAATAAAGGAGTATAAAATACTAATTAAAACAACCAAACCTAACTAGATTTTGAGCTACCAGGTTTGGTTGTTTTTTCAATTATCCACAAAAAACGGCAATTTAATCGTAAATGTCGTCCCTTCACCGGCCACGCTATGCACGCTAACCTCACCATCATGATAACTAATCAATTGCTTCACAATTGACAGCCCAATGCCGGATTCGCCGAACTTCGTGCTCGTCCGTGACATATCGGCTTTATAGAAGCGATCCCAAATCTGCTCAACTTCGGATTCATCCATGCCAATTCCTGTGTCGCTAATCTCAAAAATCGTTTCTTTATATTCCTGCCTCGCTGATAGAGTAATCGTGCCGTTTTCGGTAAATTGGATGCTGTTTTTCACAATATTAATGAAAACTTGCATCAATCGGTCGTAATCTGCAAAAACTTGGACGGACTCTCGTGTATCCACTATAATCTGATTGCCTTTATTTTCAGCAGTTAGTTGTAGTTGGTCCTTGATAATTGCTAAAAATTCATGTGCTTCAAATGTCGTCTTTTGAAGTTGAATCTGATTCGAACGAATGCGCTCATAATCGAGGTTCTCATTCACCAGCCGCGCTAGACGCCGAGCTTCGGTATCAATCAACGCGATACAGCGATCCGTTTCACTTTTCGGGATAATATCGTTTACTAAGCCTTCTGTCAAGCCACTGATTGTTGTGAGTGGTGTGCGCATTTCATGGGAAACATCGGCGATAAACTGGCGGCGACGCTTTTCTTGGCGCTCAATCTCAATCGCGGATTCTTCCAGCGTTTGCGTCATCTTATTAAAATCACCAGCGAGCGCGCCAATCTCATCAATTGAACTTTCCTTCAAGCGCACACTGTAATTACCTTTAATGACTTCTTTCGTCGCAGAGCTCAGTTTACGGAAACGATTCACTTGTAGTTTCGCAATAATCGCGCTCAAAATAAGAGCAATCGTAATCGAAATAAGAATCGTATAGAAAACGTACCAATTAATTTTGCCAATGACTTTCTCAGTACCGCTAATTGGCGATGTGAGCATGATTCCACCGGCAAATACGCCATTTTGCTCAATTGGAATGCTCACGCGCGTCAACTGCTCGTTAAATCGTGTGTCCATGAGCGTCGAAACTGTTTTACCTTCTTGCAATTCTTTCCACTCATCAGTCTTTAAATGGAAATCAGCAGGAAGCGGGCGATTGGTTTGTGGATAAACAATCGCAGCGGTGTTATCAAAAATCACATAATGAATGTTTTTTACGCCTAAAATTTGCTGATACGTCTGTAAAATCGGATTTCCCGTTTCCCGGTCTGACATATTTTGGACACCGTTCGCAATTTCTTCCCCATACGCCGTCAAATCAGCCACTTGCGTTTGATACAAATAATCCTTCATAAAATGTGAAATGAGTAGGCCAATCATCAAGCAAGCGACGAACAAAATAATAAACTGTGTCAAAAAAAGCTGGTAAAAGTATTTAAATTTCATGCGAATCATTCCGTTTCATCGAATTTATAACCAACGCCCCATATTGTATGAAGAAACGGATGTGTATCCGTCGCGATTTTCTGTCGCAATCGTTTAATGTGAACGTCCACTGTGCGCTCATCCCCATAAAACTGGTAACCCCAAACATGTTCTAACAGTTGCTCCCGAGAGAAGACCTGGCGTGGATGCTGCATCAAAAAGTATAACAAATCAAATTCTTTCGGTGTTAATGCTTCCAGTAATCGCCCCTCAAAATAAATTTCCCGCGTCTTTTTACTAATTTTGAAATAGTTCGTTTCTAAAATATCATTATCGGCAGGTTTTGCTGATGTATCAACGGTTTGGCCTTTACGACGCGTCACAGCTTTAATTCGCGCCATCAATGTTAGCGGGCTAAACGGCTTTGTCACGTAATCATCTGCTCCAATTTCCAGGCCTAGTACTTGATCTGACTCGGACTCTTTCGCTGTCAAAATAATAATTGGGACATCACTCGTCTCACGAATTTTGTGGCAAATTGTCATTCCGTCCATTCCTGGCAGCATTAAATCGATAATGACGATGTCCCAATTCTCCTTGCCAAACGTCTCGAATCCTTCCAAACCATCATGTACAAATGTAGCGTCTATCTTTTCCTTCATAAAAAACATTTCAATCATCGTACAAACACTGACATTATCTTCAATCATTAATAATTTCATCGTTTTTTGCCTCTCTCTCATTAAAGCTCTCCCTTAAAATTAGACTATATTCACCATGAAATCAAGCTAAATAATGTTTTTCGCAAAAGTTTAAAATCCCGCACACAATTTGTTCATATTTTTTTCACACCTAGCGTCTAATCTATAGAAAGAGCAAGACGAAATGGAGGAAACGATATGAATTTTATCAAACGAGCATTACTCAGCATGAAAGCAAGAAAAGGAAGAACAATTTTGCAATTATTCATTTTTACAATCGTATGCGTACTTATTCTATCCGGATTCACGATTCAATCCGCGGCAAATAAAGCAAGCGAGCTAGCAAGACAGGAATTGGGTGGAGACGTAACGCTTAGTGTTGACCGTGAAAAACAAATGGAGGCGCAGCAAAAAGAATCAACATCGAGTTCAGGCGGTACTCCTGAGCGCCGCATGTTCCAATCCACACCAGTAGCCGTTGCCGCAGCGAAAAAACTCGCAGAACTCGACCACGTAGCGGGTTACAATCTCTATTCCAATACACAAGCCATGGCATCCGGTTTCGAGCCGATTGCCTCATCAAACGACACATCCCAGTCCGATGATTCCTCTACACAGCAAGGCCAAGGCGGCAATGATTCCAACCGTCCGCAAATGGTCCAAGCCGATTTGAGCGTATCTGGCGTGCTAGATTCCGCAACCGCAACAAAATTTAAAGCAGGAACCGACAAACTCGTATCCGGAAAAGCAATTACAGCAAGCGATGTTGGTAAAAATGTCGTAATGATTGAAAAAACATTAGCCGAAGAAAATGATCTCAAAGTTGGCGATAAAATCAAAATCCAATCCAGCGACGAAGCAACAACCGTAGAATTAACAATCCAAGGCATTTACGAAACAACGGATTCAGGAAGTGATGCAGCAGCAAACTTCTCATTTCTAAACCCGTACAACACGATTTACGTGCCATACACCGTTGCTAACACCATCAAAGGCAGCGATGCAAAAGACACTGTCGATTCCGCAATTTACTTCATGGATGACGCTGCAAACATCAGCGCTTTCGAAAAAGCAGCGAAAAAAGTTACAGCGGTGGATTGGGACACGTTCAAATTAGATGCCAATGACGCGACATACCAACAAATGATTGGACCAATCAACAACGTAGCTGCTTTTTCTAAAAATGTCGTCTACATCGTATCGATTGCTGGGGCTTTAATCTTAGGGCTACTTGTAATGATGCAAATTCGCGAACGCAAATACGAAATGGGAGTCCTACTGGCTATCGGTGAAAAGCGCTCCAAACTCGTCGGCCAGTTCCTCGTTGAAATTTTAGTAGTAGCCGTTTTATCGTTCGGAATTGCCGCGGTGAGTAGCCATTATGTAGCGCAAGTCGTTGGAAATCAATTATTGACGCAACAAAACGCAACTGCATCCGAATCAACATCTTCAACAAACCAAAGAGGTCCAGGCGGACCGGGTGGCGGACCGGGTGGCGGAGGCCCAGGCTTTGGTTCATCGCTCACAGCGAATACAGCTGAAATAAAAGCACTCGACATCCAAGTAAGCTTAGAAGACATGTTGAAAATGGGCGGGATTGGTGTTGGCATAGCCTTTATTTCTGTATTATTACCGTCAATTCTAGTTCTTCGCATGAACCCAAAAACAATCTTAACGAAACAAGAATAGGAGCGTGATTTTTATGACAAAAATTCTAGAATTTCAAGATGTAAGCTATGCATATAAGCAGAACGATAACCCGATTTTGGATAAAATAAACTACACTTTCGCAACAGGTGTTTTCTATACGGTTGTTGGTAGCTCAGGATCAGGGAAAACCACATTTTTATCTTTAGCTGGTGGCCTTGATGCCCCACAAGATGGCGATATTTTCTATAAAGGACTATCTTTGAAAAAAATCGGGCTCAACAAATATCGTAATCAGTACGTTTCAATCGTATTCCAAAGTTATAATTTGTTAACCTATATGACGGCACTTCAAAACGTAACCACTGCAATGGAAATCACGCATGTAAATCAACAAGATCAGAAACAATTCGCACTGGACATGTTGGCAAAAGTTGGTATTGGCGAAAAAATGGCGCGACAAAAAGTGCTAACATTGAGTGGGGGACAGCAACAACGTGTTTCTATTGCTCGTGCGCTATGTTGCGAAACCGATTTAATTGTAGCAGATGAACCGACTGGAAATTTGGATGAGCGCACGAGTAAAGAAGTTGTGACGCTATTCCAAGATTTGGCTCACAAAGAAGGTAAATGTGTCATCATGGTAACACATGACCCAGAAATCGCTAAAGTATCTGACGTTAAAATCACGATGAAAAATGGTAGTTTTGATGTAAAAGAGCAAGTAGTAATTACAGCATAAATAAATAAGCCGAATCAGCGCTTTAGCTACCAGTCTGATTCGGCTTATTTTAATCTTATAGAAATGTTAAGAAGCGTAGATTCCAAAGCGACTCATGATGCGCCATAATCGTTTTGCATCTATTAAATCGTTATTTGTCGTTGTGTGCAGGCCTTGCATCATGTAACAATCATATCCCAAGCCATGCGCAAATCGAATCGTTGTGTCAACGCAGTATTCCGTTTGGGCCCCACAAAACTCGATTTTGGATACATCTAATTTATCAAGAATACCCTGTAATCCCGTCTTATAAAAGGAATTCGCATGCGTCTTGTTTACATAAATATCATCAGGCAGGCTATCTAACGCAGTCATCAACGACCATGAATCACTGCCAATAACCAATTCCTCATCCACATGCTGCACAAAAATCACAGGTTTTCTTGCATTTCGATAGCTTGCAATTCTCTGATTCACCCCGTTCAACACATTATCCAGATTAGCTAACGGGAAATCCACTGAATTTACCCCATTTTGCAAATCAATCACAACTAAAACATCGCTTGTCATATTAAAACATCCCTTCAAGATTCATATTTCATAGGTAATCCCATTCTCTTTGCAAGCACCAAAAAGAAATCCTTGTCAATCTCAAAATGCCCATAACGCAAGGAAGAGCGGTATTTCTGCCAAGCCTCCAGTTGCGAAATCGCATGCAACGGCACTTGTTTTGCATCAGGAAAAAAGTCAATATCTTTACGATAAGGCACAAACGTCTCGCTCATCGCAAACGGATAAATTTCAGAACCTTTCACCCGCCCAATTGCAGTAAAACGTTGACACTTCTCATCTGTATTCAGCGCCTGTTTTGGGCTGTAATAACCCAACCAATCCCCTGGTTTCATCCTTTTCAGAGGTGCCTCCTTGCCATGACATAACTGCGAAAAACCACCTGCAACACCTGATCTGACATGATCTAATGAAGCTACGCCAATCCAATATTTTGTTATCCGAATCACCTTCCTGCGTTCATTTTTTTCATAAAATCATTATAATACTCAAACATGCATAAGTCTATTCAATAAAGTTTGACAATACCTAGCCATATCCTTTATAATTTCAAGTATCATACATTTAAAAATAGTGTGAGACTAAAGAGATATGCCCGTTTGCAAGAGAAATGTTCCTTGGCTGGAAGAACATAAACGAAACAGCTATTTCTGTGCTACCTCACGTTACGACTATTTTTCGTCTTATTCCGCGTTAAGGATACTAAAGAGGTAATGATCAAGTCTTATATCATTGCAAACAGGGTGGTACCGCGAACATATTCGTCCCTGTATTGCGAGATGATATGAGGCTTTTTGTTTTGTATTCATACTCGCGCGCCAATTAAAAAGGAGGAAATAAAATGAAACAATTAACTAGTGCTGAAGTGAGACAAATGTTCCTAGACTTTTTCAAGGAAAAGAGCCATAAAGTGGAGCCAAGTGCGCCACTTGTACCAATTAACGATGCGTCTTTATTATGGATTAATAGCGGGGTCGCAACGCTAAAAAAATACTTCGATGGCAGTGTGATTCCAGATAACCCGCGGATTACAAATGCACAAAAATCTATCCGCACAAACGATATTGAGAATGTTGGTAAAACAGCGCGCCATCACACATTTTTCGAAATGTTAGGTAACTTTTCAATTGGTGAATATTTCAAAGAAGAAGCAATTGTTTGGGCATGGGAATTTTTGACGAGTCCGCAATGGATTGGCTTTGATCCTGATAAATTATACGTGACGGTCTATCCAGAAGACGAAGAAGCAAAAGCAATTTGGAAAGAAAAAGTTGGCTTAACAGACGATCATATTGTGCCGATTGAAGACAATTTCTGGGATATCGGCGAAGGTCCAAGTGGTCCGGATAGTGAGATTTTTTACGATCGTGGTGAGGCTTATGGAAACGATACGACAGATCCAGAACTATATCCAGGTGGCGAAAATGAGCGCTATTTGGAAATCTGGAACTTAGTATTTTCCCAATTCAATCACAATGCAGATGGTACGTATACACCACTTCCAAAGAAAAACATCGATACCGGGATGGGCTTAGAACGTATGGTTTCGATTATTCAAGACGCACCAACAAACTTTGAAACAGACCTATTCATGCCTATTATTCGTGAAGTAGAAGCAATTTCTGGTGAAAAATATGGGCAAGATCCAGCAATAGATACAGCGTTCAAAGTGATTGCTGACCATGTGCGCACCGTAGCTTTTGCGATTGGTGACAGTGCCTTGCCATCTAACGAAGGACGTGGCTATGTCTTGCGTCGCTTGTTGCGCCGTGCCGTTCGTTACGCTAAAAATTTGAACATAAACGAGCCATTCATGTATAAATTAGTGCCAGTAGTAGGCAAAATCATGAATAGCTATTATCCAGAAGTAGAAAAACAAACTGATTTTATCCAAAAAATTGTACGTACGGAAGAAGAACGTTTCCACGAGACGCTAAATGAAGGTTTGGCTATTTTAGAAGAAATGATGGTAGCTGCAAAAGATTCTGGTCAAATGAATGGTGCTGACATTTTCAAACTATACGATACATTTGGATTCCCAGTTGAGTTGACAGAGGAATATGCAGAAGATAATGGCCTAACAGTTGACCACGCAGGTTTTGAAGCAGAGATGGACAAACAACGAGATCGTGCACGTAACGCCCGCGCTGACGTCAAATCAATGAGCGTGCAAACAGAACTTTTGACAAGTCTAACAGAAAAAAGCGCATTTGTTGGCTATGAAACAACATCAGTTACAACAGAAGTGCTCTACATTATCAAATCTGGTGGCTTAGCAGAAAGCGCATCACGCGGCGACAAAGTCCAAATTATTTTTAAAGAAACACCATTTTATGCAGAAAGTGGTGGCCAAATCGCGGATCAAGGAACGATTAAGAAATCCGGATTTACTGCGGCTGTTCTAAACGTCCAAAAAACACCAAACAAGCAAAACATCCATGAAGTACGCGTTGAAGAAGGGATTTTGAACAAAGGGGACCATGTGACATTGGACGTAGATATAGCTTCTCGTCACGGCATCGTGAAGAATCATACAGCAACTCACTTATTGCATCGCGCGCTAAAAGATGTTTTAGGAGATCATGTCAACCAAGCTGGATCACTTGTAGAACCGAACCGTCTACGTTTTGACTTCTCCCATTTTGGTCAAATCACAGACGAAGAATTACAAAAAATGGAACACATCGTCAATCGCAAAATTTGGGAACAACTCGCAGTCGATATTAAAGAAATGCCGATCAAAGAAGCAAAAGAACTTGGAGCAATGGCACTGTTTGGCGAAAAATATGGTGATGTTGTTCGCGTTGTCCGCATAGGTGATTACAGCATCGAGCTTTGCGGCGGTTTACATGTGAAAAATACATCCGAAATCGGACTTTTCAACATTATTTCTGAGAGCGGAATCGGAGCAGGGACTCGTCGAATAGAAGCAGTCACTGGTGAATCTGCATATCGTTTCTTAAACCAACAAGAACATTATTTAAAAGAAACGGCGCACCTACTTAAAACAACGCCAAAAGAAGCACCACAAAAAGTAGAACAATTACATCAAGAAATGCGCGAATTAAAACGCGAAAACGAATCACTGCTATCCAAACTTGCAAATGCAGCAAGTGCGGATATTTTCAGCAATCCAGAAGATGTTGGTGGCGTGGCAGTCATTGCAAAACAAGTAAACGCGAAGGACATGAATCAGTTGCGTCAATATATGGATAACTGGAAAGAAACGAAAGCGAGTGGAATCCTCGTTCTCGGTGCAGCTCATGACGATAAAGTAAGCCTTATTTCCGCAGTTTCCGAAGACCTTATTAAAGAAGGCTATCACGCAGGTAAACTATTAAAAGAAATCGCGACTCGTTGTGGTGGGAACGGTGGCGGACGACCAGACACAGCACAAGCAGGCGGTAAAGACCCAGAAAAATTAGCTGGTGCATTAGCTTACGTCTCAGAATGGGTATCTTCCCAACAGTAATTTAGTCGCGAATTAGGCTCTGCAATCTTTTTTGTTAGCATCTTCTTTGTTATTTATTGCGACTTAGTGTAAAATGAAATGTGGACAATAGCGATAACAATAGAAAGAGGTGCTGATCAAAATGGCTTCTGATAAAACAATGTTCTATAGTTTTGGCGATGATTCGATTGAGGAAGATGTCAAAATTCTGATGGGTAAAGTGTATGTTGCCCTAGAAGAAAAAGGATATAATCCGATTAATCAAATTGTTGGTTATTTGCTTTCTGGTGATCCAGCTTATATTCCGCGCCATAATGATGCTCGAAATTTGATCCGCCGTCTAGAGCGTGATGAGATTATCGAAGAATTAGTAAAGTCTTACCTAAAAAACAATAAGATTGGTGAAAAATGAGAATAATGGGGTTAGATGTTGGATCAGTGACTGTTGGTGTAGCTATTAGTGATGAGCTAGGTTGGACTGCACAAGGCATTGAGACAATCACAATAAACGAACGCGCAAAGCAATTTGGCTATGATCGCGTAAAAGAACTTGCAGCCGAGTACAATGTCCAAAAAATTGTAGTAGGCTGGCCCAAAAATATGAATAATACGGTTGGTGAACGAGCAGAAGCATCCGAAAAGTATGCAGAAGTGTTGGAGAATCGCACTGGAATCCCTGTTATGCTGTGGGATGAACGATTAACTACTGCGGCCGCAGAACGTACATTGCTAGAAGCAGATGTTAGCCGTAAGAAACGTAAGAAAGTCATTGATAAGCTTGCAGCGGTAATGATATTGCAATCTTATCTAGATGCAAATAATTAATTAAAAGAGGTGTCCATTATGACAGAAAATCATGAACATGATCACGAACATATCACAGTAGTAGACGAAAATGGTAACGAGGAGCTGTACGCGGTTCTTTTCTCGTTCAATTCCGATGAGTTTGAGAAATCTTACGTTCTGTATTATCCAGAAAGTGCAGAAGACGAAGAAGAAATCGAATTACAAGCATCTTCTTTCATTGAAAATGAAGATGGTACTCAAGGTGAGCTAAAACCTGTAGAAACAGAAGAAGAATGGGATATGATTGAAGAAGTCTTAGCAACGTTCTTGGAAGACGAAGACGCCGAATAAATCTTTCAAAGGGACGACAAACGCGCATCTGCGTCGTTAAAGTCTGTGCTCCGATGCTCTTCTACACAATGTTTCGCATAACTTCTCACATGGTCGGGGGTGTGCTACTCCCTCCCAGTTTTCAGTCAACATATAAATATACGCTCCGCTTTGTTGAGGCACTTTGAAGCAAAGCGAATTAGAGCCTCAATATGCAGTGGAGCGAAGTGAGGCTGTAGTCCTTAAATTAGGACTTTGCCTAGGATCTACGCATTTGTCGGCTCTCGGAGGTTTGGCGATTTCATTCAAAGTACAATTTTTTCGGGTACACAAAAAGAAGCTGGGAAATTAGCGCAATTTAAGTGCTAACTTCTCAGCTTTTTCTTTTTATGCGTTTATTTTACGTTTCTTAATAATCTTCACGATTAGGTATACTACAATCACAACTAATAATGCTAGCATCGTATAGCTTATTGGACGAACATATTGCTCAACTACGCTCCAATTAGCGCCCAGTTTGTAACCTAAGTAAGTTAGAAAAATGTTCCAAGGAATGCAACCTAATACAGTGTAAATGACAAATTTCCAAATGTTCATATTTGCAATTCCTGCTGGGAGTGATATAAAAGTTCGAATGACTGGTAGAATACGTCCGAAAAACACTGCCGATGTGCCATATTTCTGAAACCAGTGTTCAGCTAGGTCAAGGTGTCCGACGTTTAGAAAGATGTATTTTCCGAATTTTAAAACGAGTGCTCGACCGCCGAATTTCCCGATGTAATAGGCGATTAGTGAACCAACGAGGTTACCTGCGATGCCAGCAAAGACGACAAGCCAGAAATTTAAATCACCTGTTTCAGCCATAAAGCCGCCAAATAGCATGACAACTTCGCTTGGGAGTGGGATGCAGATGCTCTCGATGACCATTGCCCAGAAAATACCCCAGTGGCCAAATAAGTCAATTAAGCTCATGACGAAATTTTGCAGTGCTTCAATAATAGAATGTAACATGGAAAGCCTTCTTTCATTTTGATTGAGCCGTTGAATGATGCGTCCTCATTATACCTAAATTTGTCGAAAACGTCACGAATTTATATTTTTTATCGAATGTAGTTGAACTATAGTAGTGATTACCGTTATAATAGATGGAGAAAAGTTTTGCATAGAAGAATGAAAGAGGTTTAGAGATGAAAAAATCTAAGAGCAAAATGATCACGATTATAATTTCGAGTATTGCTTTAGTTTTGGTTGCGTTAACTGTTGGGGGCTATTTTTACGTTGATTCGCAACTTCAAGCTGTCAATGCATCGAGCAAGGAAACCATTATTGTAGATATTCCGAAAGGCTCTAAAGTGTCGGAAATTGGTGATATTTTGCAAGAAAATAATGTGATTAACAGCAGTATGATTTTTACGTACTATGTGAAATATAAAAATGAAACGAACTTAAAAGCTGGAAAATATAAACTGAGCCCATCGATGACTGTCGAACAAGTAGTCAATGAATTGAAGCGAGGGGAAGTAATTGCGCCATCTAGACTTGTAATACCAGAAGGATATTCGTTGGATCAAATCGCGGATCGCATGGTTGTTTACAAGCCGGAGCTTCAGAAAGCGGATATTTTGAGAGTGATGGATGATAAGGCGTTTGTGAATGAATTGATGGCGGCATATCCTGATACGGTGACAAAAGACGTTCTGGCACCTAAAATCAAGCACCCGTTAGAAGGTTACTTGTATCCTGCAACATACGAATTTACTGGAAAAACGGATATTAAAGCGATGATAAGCGACATGGTCAAGGCAACAGACGCTAATATCGCGAAATACAAGCCAGAACTCACAAAGCAAAAAATGTCCGTGCACCATTTCTTAACAATGTCGTCGCTGATTGAAAAAGAAGCTACGGCGAATGTTGATCGTAGCAAAATTTCGAGTGTTTTTTATAATCGTTTAAAAGCAGGCATGCCGTTACAGACAGACCCAACAGTGCTTTACGCACTCGGCAAACATAAATCACGCACGATGTATGAAGACCTACAAGTGGATTCGCCATACAACACATACAAAAACAAAGGTTTGCCACCTGGTCCGATTTCCAACAGTGGAAAGACATCAATGGAAGCCGCGTTGAACCCGGAAAAAACGGACTATCTATACTTTTTAGCGAATACGAAAACGGGGCAAGTTTATTTTTCTAAGACACTAGAAGAACATAATAGATTAAAAGAAGAACACATTACAAATAATCAATAAATGGACACGATAAGCGTTTGTTTTGCTCTTTATTGGGCAGAAACAAGCGCTTATCATTGGTCTTTAAAGGGGATTTAGAGCAGTGAACGATACATTAATTCATAGTTATTTGCTTTCACATATTCCGGAACGCAAGCCGTTTTTTATGGAATTGGAAGCTTATGCAGCAGAACACGAAGTACCAATTATGGAAGTAGATTCGATGCATTTTATGTTACAAATTATGCAAATTCAACAGCCGAAGCGAATCTTAGAAATTGGAACAGCAATCGGTTACTCGGCGTTGCGGATGGCGGACGCGTTGCCAGATGTACATATTGTCACAATGGAGCGTGATCAAACGCGCTATGACCGTGCTTGGCATAATGTCCATGCCTTTGGTGTGGAAGACCGGGTGGAAGTATTGTTGATGGACGCTTTAGAAGACAGCTCTATTGTGCTTGAAAAAGAGAATTTTGATGTTATTTTCATTGATGCTGCAAAAGCACAGTATGCCAAATTTTTTGATATGTATATTGATAAATTGGCTCCAGGTGGCGTTATTTACAGTGATAATGTCCTTTTCAAGGGATTGGCATTACATGATACGCCGCGTGCACAACAAAAACAACGCGTTTCTAGAAAAATGCGCGAATTCAATGATTGGCTTTTGCAAAATCCAAATTTCATTACGACGACTGTTCCTTTAGGGGATGGCCTTGCGATTAGTCGCAGAAAGGAAGGCACAAAGTGATGAAGAAAAAGCCGATAGTAGTAGGCGTGACAGGCGGTAGTGGTTCTGGGAAAACAAGTGTGAGCAAGGCGATTTATGAACATTTCACAGGACATTCAATTTTGATGTTAGAGCAGGATTTCTATTATAAAGATCAAGCTGAGATGGCCTTTCAGGAACGACTAAAAACGAATTATGACCATCCTTTGGCGTTTGATACGGAGCTATTGATTCGTCATCTTAAGCAATTATTGCGTTACGAGCCAATTGATAAGCCGGTTTATGATTATGAGCTTTACACGCGTTCAACCGAGATTATCCATCAAGAACCGCGAGAGGTCATCATATTAGAAGGTATTTTAATCTTAGAAAATCCGAAATTGCGCGATCTTATGGATATTAAGGTATATGTCGATACGGATGATGATATTCGAATTTTACGGCGGATGGTTCGTGATGTGAATGAGCGCGGGCGGACGATGGAGTCGGTAATTGATCAGTATTTGAATGTGGTGAAGCCGATGTATCAGAAATTTATTGAACCAACGAAAAAATATGCCGATATTATCATCCCAGAAGGTGGCGAAAACAAGGTTGCAATCGATCTAATGACGACAAAAGTAGCGACAATACTCGAAATGAACCGATAAGGTAACGCTACGACTTGTAATTACGCGCAAATTAAGATAAAATTTCACTACTGGACAAAAATTTGCTGGACATTCCCTGAGAATCGTGGTAATCTTTCAGGCGTAAAGTAAATACATGTTGAGGCGCGGAAAAGGAAACAAACTTCCGTGCTTTTCAAATAACATAACGATGAAGGAGAGAAAGAATTTGGCTACAGAAAAAGTATTCCCAATGACACTAGAAGGTAAAGCAAAACTAGAAAATGAACTAAATGAACTAAAAACTGTAAAGCGTAAGGAAGTCGTAGAACGTATTAAAATTGCTCGTAGTTTCGGTGATCTTTCGGAAAACTCCGAGTACGATTCTGCTAAAGATGAGCAAGCTTTTGTCGAGGGACGCATTACAACTCTTGAGAACATGATTCGCAACGCACAAATCATCGATGCTAGCGCAATGAGCGGTGAAGTTGCGCTTGGAAATACGGTGACTTTCATAGAACTGCCAAATGGTGATGAAGAAAGTTATACGATTGTAGGGAGCGCTGAAGCAGATCCATTCGAAGGTTTAATTTCCAATGATTCACCAATCGCGAAAGCTTTGTTAGGCTGCAAAGAAGGCGATGAGGTATCGATTCAAACCCCAGGTGGCGAAATGAACGTCAAAATTACGAAAATCAGCGCGTAATAAATAATTTGAAGAAAATAAAGCAAAACCTCAACGAAGCAAAAAAGGTTTATATTCTAGGCAAAGGGGAGTACCAGGTGCGGAAAGTGTACTTGTGTACGTTGACTGAAAACAGGTAGGAAGTAATATCCCCGACCATGTGAGAAGTTATGCGAAACGCAATGTAGAAGAGCACTGGAACGGAGCCTTTAATGACGAAGATAAGCCAAACTAGAGAATTTGAACAACTACAGAACTAAGAAAATAAAGCAAAACCTCAGCGAAGCGAGAATAGTTTATATTCTAGGCAAAGATGAGTACCAGGTGCGGAGCGTACTTGCGTACGTTGACTGAAAACAGAGAGGGAGTCTTATCCCCGACCATGTGAGAAGTTATGCGAAACGCAGTGTAGAAGAGCACTGGAACGGAATCTTTAACGACGAAGATAAGCTATTCTTGCTTCGCTGAGCTAGGTAAGGTGGTGGCATATATGGACAAGAAAACACAAAAAGAAGAGCAGCGACGCAGTGCCCAGAACCAAGTGGAAGCATCTCGCTCTGAACAAAATAGTAAACATAAAAGAACGAGTATCACTTTAAACGTATTAATCATAATTATGAGTTTAGCAATTGTTGCTGTTTTATGGCTTGTTTTTTTTTTAACGGCTGAGGATTCGGCAGATAAAGTGGAAAAAGAGCCAAAAACGGAGCAAACGCAAAAAGCAGATGATACGAAAAAGGATGACTCTAAAGCAAAGGACACCGAGAAACCGAAAGAGCAAACAACGGAAACCAGCGATGATCCTAATGTGTCGAAAGTGATTACGAAAGATTGGAAACCAGTCGGAACAGAACAAAAAGGTGATCATGTGAATTCCTATGAAATGGGGAGCCAGGATTGGGAAGAGAAAGTGAACGCATTTTCTGAGGCGACAGGTATTGATAATGGTGACATGACCATCTGGTATGTTGGTCGTGGGGAAGACCCGGCAACGCAATCTATCGGTACGGTTACATCAAAATCAGAGCCAGACAACGCTTTCCGAGTATATATTACTTGGGTTGACGGATCAGGATGGCAACCAATAAAAGTAGAAGTATTGAAAACAAATGATAAGAAAAACTGATAAGACTGTGTTTCGATTGGATTATCCCTTTCGAACACAGTTTTTTTAAAGGGAAGGACGATGAACGGTGGAGAAAATCGCAATTATTGGTGCAATGGAAGAAGAAGTGACAATTTTACGGGAACAAATGGTTGGCATGGAGGAAACGACGATAGCGGGAGCCGTTTTTTATACAGGTAAATTGGGCGGTAGAGAGATTGTTTTGTTGAAATCTGGTATTGGAAAGGTAAATGCAGCGTTATCAACGACATTGCTATGCGATCATTATGATATTTCATTGATAATAAATACTGGTTCTGCGGGTGGAATTGGCGCGGAGTTAGAAGTGGGGGACGTCATTATTTCAGACCATTTGGCGTATGGGGATGTTGATGCGACAGCTTTTGGCTACACATATGGTCAAGTGCCGCAAATGCCTGCGCTTTATCAGGGCGATGAGGAAGCAATGCTCTTGGCACAGCAAATCTATCAGGATAGCTTTTCGGAAGGGAATAAGGCGGTTTACGGGCTTGTCGTGACGACAGATTCTTTTATTCACCGACCAGATCAGCGGGAATTGATTACAACTTTCTTTCCAGAGGTCAAAGCAGTGGAAATGGAAGCTTGCGCTATTGCTCAAGTGGCGCACCAATTTGAAGTACCATTTTTAATTATTCGAGCACTTTCTGATGTTGCCGACAGTGAAGCAAGTGTTTCTTTTGATGAATTTTTGGTGACGGCTGCAAAGAATTCGTCAGCGTGTGTTGTGAAGCTGATTGAACAGTTATCGTATTGAAAAAGCGCCCGCTTATAAAGATGCGGGCGTCAGACTGTAGAAAAACTACCTCACATAAATCTATCGCCAGACCTCAGGGTGTCGACAAATGCTTAGTTTCTAGGCAAAAGCGAGTACCAGAGCGGAGTGTACTAGGGTACATGAGCACTGGAACGGAGTTTTTAACAACGAAAATGAGCGTTTGTCGACACGCTGGCGTCCGCTTATAAAGATGCGGGCGTTGCTATTATACTAAATCATTTGTTAAATCTAGGAACTCTTCTACATCACCGACTGCAATTTCCAGTGCGCTTTCCCAGAAATCTGGTTTTGTTAAGTCAATGTTTAGATGCTTTTGTGCGAGTTGTTCGGTTGTCATGGCGCCTGTATCTTGTAGTAAGGCGATGTATTTGTCTTCATAGCCACTTCCTTCTGCGATAGCTTGGTGATAAATTCCTAATGAGAAGAGGTAACCAAAGGTGTAAGGGAAGTTATAAAATGGAACATCGGCAATGTAGAAATGTAATTTTGAAGACCAGAATTGCGGATGATATTCAGATAATGCATTTTGGTACGCTTCTTGTTGTGCTTCCTTCATTATTTCATTAAGGCGGTCGGCGGAAACAATTCCTTCCTTGCGTGCTTCATAAAAACGGGTTTCAAACAGGAAGCGAGCTCGAATGTCCATAAAGAATGCGATGCTACGACCAATTTTATCTTCCAATAAGATGATTTTCTCTTCTTTTGTAGCGGCTTCTTTGACGGAGGCGTCTGCGATAATCATTTCGGCGAATGTTGATGCAGTTTCAGCTACATTCATCGCATAATTCGTATTTTCGAATGGCTCTTCGCGGATGACGTGAGAGTGAAAGGCGTGTCCTAATTCGTGTGCAAGTGTTGCGACGGTTCCAGGAGCGCCATCATATGTCATAAAAATTCGGCTTTCTTTCTCTATTGGAATATCAGTACAAAAGCCACCAGGACGCTTGTTATCACGATCTTCAGCTTCAATCCATTGTTGCTCAAATGCATGCTTTGCAAAACTAGCCATTTTTGGACTGAACTTCGCGAATTGCGTTAGAATAAAATCAGCACCTTCTTGATACGTGTATTTTTTCGGTTCAGAATCAAGTGTTAATGGGGCGAAAACATCATGGAAGCTTAATTTTTCTATGCCGAATAGTTGTGCTTTGCGATTTAGAAACGCAACGAATGTTGTTTTATGTTTTTCGATTACTTCCCACATCGTTGCTAAGGTTTTTTCATCTAAACGATTGATTGCAAGTGGTTCGGCAAGAACGTCATCCCACTTACGAGCCCGGTAAACGGCAAGGCGGAAACCAGCTAAATGGTTTAATGTATCACTGAACAATTGCGATTGCTCTTGCCACGCTTTTCCGTAGGCTTCAAAGACTGCGACACGAACAGTCCGGTCTGGGTGGCTCAGTAAATTTAAGGCTTGGCCAGCAGATACTTGCTTTTCTACGCCATCTATTACTACAGGGATGCGGATTGTTGCAACAACAGTATCGTAATGATCTGACCAGCCACGATAACCGTCGACACTTAAAGCATTGATAACAGCTTCTTCTTCCCGTGTTCCTTTTTTCTTGCGATTGTCGCGCGCTTCATTTAACATAAAGGCGATTTCGCTCAAACCGTTTTCTGTAAGGAGGGAAGTCCATAGCGCATCAGGAACTAGGGCGAATTTCTCATGCCATTCATTTTCGATTGTTTCTAGTTCTGACAATTGTTGATAGACACTGCCAGTTAACTCTACCGCTTTCAAATCCCGCGTGTCAGCAGAGGATAGGCATTCTAGAAAAGCTGCCGCGTTCATGAGTTGTTTTGTAATATCTGCATTTTGGTTAATTAAAAGTAAAAATTCACTGACATCTTCTTTACTCTCTGGAATCGGCCAATTGTTAACCGCTTGCTTAAATAACGCAATTTCTTTCGTTGTTTCAGAAAGCGCTGTAGCTAATTCTTCAGAGCCACTGCCACCTGAATAAATTGAATCTAAATCCCAAATTAATGCATAGTTTTTTGACATCATAATCCCCCTATATTTCCGTATTTTCCATTTCATTATAGCACTTATCTCAGATTTTTTTGTAAAATACGCGGAAAGATGTTAAAATTTATAAGGATTACATGTACGCGTGATTGTTTGGCATGCCAAAACTCGTATAAACTAATAAAAAAATAAAGAGGTGCCTATTTTGCTAAAAAATTTCTCACCGGATAAAATGTTAACAACGCCCTTTGGTATCACCGCGGACCAATTGCGAAAAATGGGAAAAACGACGGTATTAACAGATTTAGACAATACGTTACTAGCTTGGGATCAACTGGACGCGACCGACGAGATTTACAACTGGTTTCGTGTGTTGGAAGAAGCAGGTATCAAAGTAATGATCGTGTCTAATAATAATGAAGAGCGTGTGAAGCGCGTTGCTGTGGCTACAAAAATTCCATACTTGGCGAAAGCGAAAAAGCCATTGGCAGCCTCATTCCAGAAAGCGCTCGCGGATCTTGGTTCAACGCCAGAAGAGACAGTAATGATTGGCGACCAAATTATGACCGATATTTTCGGTGGGAACCGCCAAAAATTGACGACTGTCTTTGTTCGCCCAGTGAAGGATACAGATGGTTTTGCGACGAAGTTTAATCGATTTATGGAACGCATTATTTTGAAGCAATTAGCTAAAAAATCAGAATTAAAATGGGAGGATTCTCTGTGACCGAAGAATTAAGATGTATTGGCTGTGGAGCCGTTATTCAAACTACCGATAAAACCCAACCAGGATACGCACCAGAATCAAGTTTAGAAAAAGAAGATATTATTTGTCAGCGTTGTTTTCGATTGAAACATTATAACGAGATTCAAGATGTACCGTTAACCGATGATGATTTCTTAAAAATCTTGAATCAACTTGGTACGAAGCAAGCGCTGATTGTCTATGTTGTCGATATTTTCGATTTTGACGGTAGCTGGTTACCAGGTCTGCATCGTTTTGTTGGAAATAACCCAGTACTGCTTGTCGGAAACAAAGCCGATTTGCTACCTAAATCATTAAAACGCGAACGCTTGACGCAATGGATGCGGGGGCGTGCTCGTGAACTTGGCCTAGCACCGACTGATTGTGTTTTAGTCAGCGCTGAAAAAGGTCATTCTTTTGATGCTTTGCTTGAAAAAATTGAAGAAGAACGCGCTGGTCGCGATGTATTTGTTGTTGGTTGTACAAACGTTGGGAAATCAACACTTATCAATCGGATTATTAAAGTAGCGACTGGTGAAAATGATGTTATTACAACATCCCAATTTCCAGGTACGACGCTTGATAAAATCGAAATCCCGCTTTCAGACGGTAGCGTTCTTGTTGATACGCCGGGGATTATCAATCACCATCAAATCGCGCATGTGATTGACGCTAAAACGCTAAAACTCGTATCACCAAAAAAAGAAATCAAACCAGTAACCTACCAGCTGAACGAGGAACAGACCTTATTTTTCGGCGCGCTAGCTCGATTTGATTATACAAGTGGTGGTAGAAGATCGTTCGTTGTTTATACGTCAAATAACTTGATGATTCATCGCACGAAGCTTGAAAAAGCCGATAACCTATATGCAACACAAGCTGGGAAGCTGTTGCAACCACCTGATGAAGTGGATATAGAAACATTGCCTAAGTTGGTACCGTACCAGTTTGCGATTAAAGAAAAGGCAGATATTGTATTCTCTGGACTCGGTTGGATTACTGTTTTAGAAGGTGGCGCAAAAGTGACCGCTTGGGTTCCAGAAGGCGTGAGCGTAACAGTTCGTCGCTCGATTGTATAGTTAGGAGGCACTTTTGCCAATGAAAAAATTGTACTGTGTTATCGGAAATCCAATCGCGCATTCGTTGTCTCCAGCAATGCATACAGCGTTATTAGAGCAGAATAAATTAGACGCAAGCTACGTTCCTTTTTTGCTAAATAAAGCGTCTTTCACACCCGCCGTAGAAGGACTCAAAGCTCTGGGGGTTAGTGGATTCAATGTTACGAGCCCTTTTAAAGAAGCCATTCTCCCTTTTTTAGATCAATTAGATTCAGAAGCTGCGGCTTGCGGTGCTGTGAATACGGTCGTAGTTAAAGAAGGACGATGGCTAGGCTATAATACAGATGGTGTTGGCTACTTGCAGGGTTTACAAAACATTCGTCCTATCACAGAAAACGACCAAATTTTAGTTCTTGGTGCGGGCGGTGCAAGTAAAGCGATTTACCATGCCCTTAAGCACCATACGAATGCGAGCTTGACTGTCGCCAACCGAACGCTTGAAAAAGCTATGAAAATGGTAGAAGGACCAGGGCACCAAGCTATGAGTTTAGTTGAAGCAGAATCACAAATTGCTAATTTTACCATCATTATCCAAACAACATCAGTCGGACTTACGAAAGAAAATGCAGAATTACCAATCAGATTGCATGACTTAACTGCGGGCACCATTGTTTCTGATATTATCTATAATCCCTCCGAAACGCCTTTTTTAAAAGAGGCAAAAATTTATGGAGCCATTACGCAAAACGGTTTACCCATGTTTGTCAACCAAGCAGCGATTGCTTTCCAATTATGGACAGGAATAGAAGCGGACCGTGAACTCATGCGAAACACTGTACTGAAACAATTAGGAGGAAAATAATGTTAACAAATGTTCAAAAGCGTTTTTTACGCAAAGAAGCTCATGATATCGATGCCATTTTTCAAGTTGGAAAAGGTGGGGTATCTCCACATTTGATTAAGCACATCGTTGAAGCTATTGAGGTCCGTGAGCTAATCAAGGTTTCGATTTTACAAAATTGTGAGCAACCAAAAGAAGAAGTGGCAGAAATGATTAGTTCGCGCTCAGGATCAGAGCTTGTGCAAGTTATTGGCCGTACAATTATCCTTTACAAAGAATCGAAAAACAAGAAGCAAATCCAATTACCATAAGAAGGTGTATCTGATTTGAAAGCGAAAATCGGCATTTTAGGTGGTACGTTTGATCCGCCACATCATGCGCATTTAATTATTGCCAATGAGGTACGTATTAAGCTAGGGCTTGAAAAAATTATTTTCCTGCCTAATGCTATTCCACCACATAAAAAAGAAAGTGGGCTAGCAAGCAATGCAGACCGTCTAAAAATGATTGAACTTGCCATCTCGGACAACCCTTTTTTTGAGGTAGATGACCGTGAAATGCATCGATCTGGCAAGTCTTACACGTATGATACGATGCTTGAAATGACAAAGGAGTTTCCAAATGCCTCTTTTTCCTTTATAATTGGCGGAGACATGGTTGAATATTTGCCGAAGTGGTATCATATTAATGAACTGATAAAACTTGTGAACTTTGTTGGCGTTAATCGACCGCATTACGATGGCGAAACAGCCTACGACATTGACACGATTGAAGTTCCAGCCATGGACATCTCGTCTTCGATGTTAAGAGAGCGTTTGACAACAGGATTACCAATCGATTATTATGTTCCAAACGAGGTTAGCGAGTATATAAAGGAGCATCATTTATATGAATAGAGAAGAAATCTTGGAAGCAGTCAAAGAAGCGATGCCTGAAAAACGTTTTATTCACACACTTGGCGTTGAAAAAACAGCACTCGAACTTGCCGATCATTATAAATTAGACCGAGGGCAAGTGAGCTTAGCTGCCTTGTTGCATGATTACGCGAAGTATATGGATAAAGAAGCAATGATGGCGATTATGGTTGAGCAAAAAATGGATCCCAAATTATTCACATACAACGAAGAACTTTGGCACGCTCCTGTTGGGGCCTATTTTGCAGAAACAAGATTTGGCGTAGAAGATGAAACAGTTTTAAAAGCCATTGCTTGTCACACAACCGGGAATGCTGCGATGAGTACGATGGATAAAGTTATTTATCTTGCCGATTACACCGAACCGAATCGCTCATTTCCAGGCGTTTACAAGGCTCGTCGTTTATCTTTTGACTCTTTAGATAAGGCTATGTTATTTGCTTTGTCCAACACAATTACGTTTTTAATTACGAAAAGACAACCTATTTTTCCCGATACATTCGAAGCTTACAACTATTTTGCACGTTTACAAATTGAAGGTGAGGTATAACTATTGAAAAGTCATGATTTATTAATGTTAACCGCAAAAGCAGCGGACGATAAACGAGCAGAGGATATTATAGCGCTGAATATGCAAGGGCTATCCGCATTTGCTGATTACTTCGTTATTTGCCACGGTAATTCTGACAAACAAGTACAAGCCATTGCACAAGAAATTAAAGAACAAGCTAATAAAAATGATGTAGAAGTGAAGCGTTTAGAAGGTTTTGATGCAGCCAAATGGATTTTAATCGATCTAGGAGACGTTATCGTTCATGTCTTCCATAAAGATGAACGTAGCTACTATAACCTTGAAAAACTCTGGGGAGATGCGCCACTTGAAGATGTTCGCGCGGCTTTCACTGTCTAATAAAAAAAGAGAGGAGCTTTCATTGGCTCCTTTTTTTATGGAAAGAGGTTGAAGTGGTATGAGTTATGAATATTTCCCAAATTTCTATGATGCTCTCATGGACGAGGAGCTTTACGATAGCTGGTTTTCGTTCGCAACGCCTTATTTGCCAGAGGTTGGTGGAAAAGTGCTTGATGTTGCTTGTGGGACCGCTGAGCTTGCTGTTCGGTTGGCTAAGCGAGGATTTGAGGTTACTGGCATCGATTTGTCGGAAGAAATGCTGAGTGTGGCTAGTGAAAAAGCACTCCAAGAAGAAGTTTCGTTACTATTGCTACAACAAGATATGTCTCAAATGGAGCAGTTAGGTACATTTGATTTAGTCACTTGTTTTTGCGATTCGCTCAATTATTTAGAAACAGAAGAACAAGTTTGCGGCGCCTTTCATAGTATCTATTCCAATTTGAAAGCGGATGGTGTCTTTTTGTTCGATGTCCATTCTGTATATAAAATCGATGTGCTGTTCAAAGATTATAGCTATGGTGATAGCGATGAGGAAATTTCATGTATTTGGAATTCCTTTGAAGGAGAGTATCCGCATTCCGTGGAGCATGAGCTAACTTTCTTCAAGCAAGACCAAGATGGCAGTTACAATCGCTATGATGAGCTACATAAAGAACGTACTTTCCCCGTCGATTGGTACAAAAAAGCGATAACCGCAGCAGGATTTCGTAAAATAAAAATTTGTGCTGACTTTACGGATTTTGAACCCACTGAAACCAGTGAAAGAATCTTTTTCATATGTGAGAAATGACTTTTTAGCAGTCGTTTCTCTTTTTTTATGTTTTGGAGACTCTTAAGTGAATAAAGGAGAAATGAAGAGGAGGTCGAATATAAATACTAAAGGCAGGTGATTAGAATGCTAGACAAATGGCAAGCATACAAGAAGTACATTATCGGTTTAGCGGTCATAATCGCGACGATAAGCCTCTTTTTCTTCACCCAAAATCAAGAAGAAGTCGTTCCCTCAACACCAGTTGCTGCAAAAGAAGAAACCACAAAAAACGATGCCAAAGAGCAAGAAGTGGTGTCTACAAAGATGTTAATTGTTGATGTGAAAGGTGCAGTTAATAAACCAGGCGTGTATGAACTAGCACCAGATAGCCGAGTAAAAGACGCGATTATAAAAGCAGGTGGATTAACCGCAGAGGCGGACGCGAAACTCCTGAACATGGCGCAAAAAGTCACCGATGAAATGGTTGTTTACGCTGGGAAGGCTGGTGAAGAAGGGGTTGTACCAGTCGTCACAAATGGCTCAGAAACTGCAAGTGGAGACAATGCCAAAGTCAATATCAATACGGCTGATGTAGCAACTTTACAGGCTATTCCTGGAATTGGGGCTACGAAGGCTCAAGCTATCATTGACTATCGTGAAAAAGAGGGCTTATTTACAACAAATGCTGACCTTTCCAAAGTCTCGGGTATCGGAGCTAAAACAGTAGAGCGATTAAGTGAACATATTACAGTGGAGTAATAAGCTATTGACGAAGCGAATTCGAAAAGCATATACTAAAAGCATCAATTTCATAAAGGAGCGACAAATATGCAAAGAATAGCTTGGGATCAATTCTTTTTGGCGCAAAGCCACCTAATATCTTCTAGGAGTACATGTACACGACTTATGGTTGGGGCAACAATTGTTCGAGATAAACGTATTATTGCAGGCGGATATAACGGCTCTATAGCTGGTGGAGACCATTGCGATGAGGAAGGATGTTATGTTGTAGAAGGGCATTGCATACGTACAATTCATGCTGAAATGAATGCTATTTTGCAATGTGCAAAATTTGGTGCCTCAACGGATAATGCAGAAATGTATGTTACGCATTTTCCGTGTATAGCATGTTGTAAATCGATTATTCAAGCAGGTATTAAGGCAGTTTATTATGCAAAAGATTATAAAAATCATCCGTATGCCATTGAACTTTTTGAACGCGCTAATGTTATTATCAAGAAGGTACCATTTGATGAGCATGTTCTGAACAATACCGCCCAAATCGAGCAAACAGTTATCCAAACTGTGCAAGAAGTGTTGCAACAAGAAACAATACCCGCAGAAACCATTTCTCGTTTAGAAGATAAATTGCGACAACAGTTTTTAAAATAAAGTGGGGTGAGGACTATAGAGCGTCTATTTTTGACGACTGCTGTAGCCATTATTCTCGCTGTAATGTGTGTCCTTATATCAACGAAAACCTTTCTGTTACTCGGTGTTCTACTGGTTCTTGCGTTTCTGTTTAAATCGACGAAATCAATCGCATTTTTCAGTCTGACGCTTGTAGCAGGAGGTTTTTTCTGGTTCTTTGATAATCAAAATCACTCACAGTTTCAGGCAGGAGGTTTAGCAGGAACTGTTACTTTAAACGAGGGAATTGTTGTTGATGGGGACGCTTTTCGGGCGCAAGTTCTTTATCAAGGAGAACGGTTCCAGCTGAGTTACAAGCTTACTAGCGAACAAGAGCAGAAACAATTTATGCAATTAAAATATGGAGATAAATTAAATATAAATGGCGAATTAGAAATACCTGAAAAAAATCGCAATAAACATCAATTTAATTATCAAGATTTTCTATATCGGAAGCAAATACATTGGCTGTTAAAGGCGAGTGCTATAGAGCCACTATCTGAGAACGATGCTTCGTGGTTGCATAGAATAAAGAATTTTCGGAAATCACAATTAGAGAAAATAGATACAGAACTAGATTCTAAAATAGCGCCATATGTGGCATCATTGATTTATGGAGACCGAACGACTATAGAAAGCTCAGTTTACGAAAGTTATCAGCGTCTGGGAGTCGTTCATTTACTGGCCATTTCAGGATTACACGTAAATTTGATTATTGCCGGTTTTTTATTATTGTTTAGACGCTTGGGCTTTCAAATTGAGAAGACTGCAATAATCATGATAACCATGTTACCGTTGTATTGTTTAGTGACAGGAGCCAATGCGCCGGTTCTTCGAGCTACGATCATGGCAATATGTTTGATGGGAGGAAAACTATTACCAATACGTGTGACATCCCTTCAAGCGCTATGTTTTAGTTTTATTGTTGTGTTTGTATTTAATCCTTATTCTATCCTAGAAATTGGTTTTCAACTATCCTATGCGGTTTCATTCGCGATTATTTTATCTGGTCGAAAAATTTTACGGAAAGTTTCTTCTAATCTGCTAAGTGCTCTTTATATTTCTCTCATTTCCACCGTTTCGGGAATCGCTATCATGAGCTATCACTTCTATGAATTTTCTGTTGTAGGTGTATTTTTAAACATTATGTATGTACCGTTATTCACTTTTATAATGTTACCGCTTAGCTTCTTAAACATCCTTCTTTTGAATCTATTACCCGCTTTGCTGTCCATCCCTTCTATTATCATGAAAATGGCTGTAAATATGTCGGAAGCCCTGGCTCTCATGCTACAAAAAATGCCGTTTACAACCTGGGTAACTGGTCGCCCTGGCCCCATTTTATTAATAACTCTACTGATACTAGTTCTCTATTTTTTCTATCACTGGGAGAGAACAGGAAAAGTATGTCGATATTTAATTCCAATCTGTTTATGTCTGTTTATAGGGACAGTTAACTTTAGTGGGAAAGTATCTATGATTGATGTAGGGCAAGGTGATAGTATCCTTATTCAGCTACCATGGAATAAGGGTGTCTATATGATTGATGTAGGTGGGCAAATGTTTTTTGAAAAAGAGGAGTGGGCAAAGCGTAAGGAGCCATTTTCTGTGGGCAAAAATATCGTTACACCCGTTTTGAAAGCTAAGGGGATTTCACAAATAGATAAATTGATTGTGACACATAGTCACGCAGACCATATGGAGGGACTTATTGGTGTAAATAAAATGATTCGCATTAAAGAACTTATTTATGCAGAAGGTGGCCAAACAAAAAGTATTATGAAAAAAACACTACAAGCTCTTCCGAATGTGCCAACAAGAGCGGTACTAGCGGGGTACAGCTGGGTGAAAGGCGATGCTATCTTTCGAGTTATTAGTCCAGTTGAAAGGGGAGAGGGCCGTAATAACGACTCTATTGTCATCTCTGCTTTATTAGACGGGAAAAGATGGCTATTTACAGGGGATATGGAGAAAGAAACGGAACTAGCCTTACTTGAAAATCCACTTATAGAAGCAGACATTTTAAAAGTTGGACACCATGGTAGCAAAAGCTCTAGCATCCCAGATTTTATTGATAAAGTAAAACCTGTAATATCTCTTATTTCATGCGGTGTTGGCAATCGTTTTGGACATCCTCGAAAAGAGACGCTAGATACGCTTGAATCAGCAGGAAGCCAGATTTATCGCACGGATCAGCGAGGCGAAATAATCTATACTTTCTCAAAAGGGTTTTCCTTTGGTTTAGAATGACCTTTTCCACTTGCGCAAAGCCTTGTCATGATTTACGATAGGAGAGAGATGTGGAAAAGGAGAGGACGATTCATGATTTCAGAATGGGAAAAGATAGAGAAGAAAGAATTTGCACCAATTTATCTAATTATAGGGACAGAGGATTATATTATAAATGAGACGAAGAAGCGTCTAGTTGCAGGTATTTTAGGTGAGGAAGATGCTGATTTCAATTATGCTAATTTTGATTTAGATGAAACGGCAATTGAACAAGTTGTGGAAGAAGCAGAAACAATTCCTTTCTTCGGCGATCGTCGTTTAATCATCGCTTCCAATCCATCCTTTCTAACAACAGAGAAGACAAAAAGTAAAATTGAGCATAGAACAGCGCGTTTAGAAGATTATTTGCAGGAACCGGTGGAATATTCCATCTTAGTTTTTATTGCTCGAGTAGATAAATTAGATGAGCGCAAAAAATTGACTAAATTGATAAAAAAACAGGCAACGATAATCGACGCGAAAAGGCCAAATGAGGCAGAAATGCGTAAGTGGCTTCAAGGGGTAAGCAATTTTAACGAATTCAAAATGGATAATTCTGCGACCGATAGGCTTATAGAGCTAACGGGTGGGCAACTAACGACCGCTATGAATGAGTTGGATAAATTAATGCTCTATAAACTAGATGAGCGAGTTATTCTTTCATCAGATATAGAAAGTCTTGTAGTCAGGTCGCTTGAGCAAAATATTTTCTTGCTGCTGGACAAGATGATCGCTTTAGATGTTAGCGGCGCGTTAAGTATTTACTATGATTTGTTGAAGCAAAAAGAAGAGCCGATAAAAATCTTGGCGCTTATTGCAAGCCAGTTCCGATTGTTGACTCAGATTAAATTGTTAGAAAAGCAAGGATTTAGTCAACAGCAAGTAGCTCAGAAATTAAAAGTACACCCATTCAGAGTCAAGATAGGGGCGAGGCAAGCTAAAAGTTTTGCTTATCATGATTTAACCGCAATTCTGGAAAGGCTGGCGCAAATGGATTTTGAAATGAAGACGGGTTATGGGGATAAGGCGCAGAAATTGGAATGGTTTTTATTCTCTTTGCAAGATCAGAGAAAGGTGCAAAAGCTGTAAGGGATTGGATAGATAGTTATCACTACTGATTGGACTTCAAGTTCGAACAGCTATAACAAAAAAACATCGCACATTGCGTGCGATGTTTTGCGATTAAGAATCGTATTATTTAGCTAATTTTTTAGCTAAGCGAGATTTATTGCGAGCTGCATTGTTTTTATGAATTAGACCTTTGCTTACCGCGCTATCTAATTTTTTACTAGCTTCAACATACAGTTCTTTCGCGTTGTCTGCATTGTTTTCTGCAGCTTGTTCGAATTTTTTAACAGCTGTACGCATTGCAGTACGTTGAGATGTGTTACGGCTATTGCGAGTGTCAGTTGTTTTTACACGTTTGATTGCTGATTTAATATTTGGCATTTCATTCACCTCCGCCCAAAATTATGAGGTAGTATCTATTATATATACCATACCTTCAAATTTACACTAGAACAAATGCTATTATACCTAAACACAGCGCATATTGCAATATTACTTTACTAATTTATTTATTTTTTAACGAAAAAAGTTGGAAGTGATTGAAAATAGCGAGCTCTACTGATATAATCTATCTTAGCTTACCATCGTTTTAATAAGATGAGTTCGAATTCGGGAGCTGGAGAAATGAAGAAGGAAGAAATGCTAGAAAGACAAAAGAAAATAAGAAATTTTTCGATAATAGCGCATATTGACCATGGTAAATCAACGCTTGCCGATCGTATTCTTGAAATGACGAATGCACTGACGCATCGTGAAATGAAGGCGCAATTGCTCGATTCGATGGATTTGGAGCGTGAGCGTGGCATTACTATTAAATTGAATGCGGTGGAATTATCGTATACTGCCAAAGATGGCGAAACATATATTTTTCACTTGATTGATACGCCAGGGCATGTCGATTTTACGTATGAGGTTTCGCGTAGTTTGGCGGCTTGTGAAGGTGCGATTTTGGTTGTGGATGCAGCGCAAGGGATTGAAGCTCAAACACTTGCCAATGTTTATTTGGCGCTAGATAATGATTTGGAAATCATGCCCGTTATTAATAAAATCGATTTGCCAGCTGCAGAGCCGGAACGCGTTCGGTCTGAGATTGAGGATGTTATTGGCTTAGATGCGTCGGATGCGGTACTTGCTTCTGCAAAATCTGGAATTGGGATTGAAGATATTCTAGAACAAGTAGTTTCAAAAATTCCTGCGCCGACTGGTGATGTGGATGCACCGCTAAAGGCGCTCATCTTTGACTCCGTTTTTGATGCATATCGTGGTGTTATTGCCAATATTCGTATCATGGAAGGAACGGTGAAGGCGGGAGATAAGATTCGCATGATGGCTAATGGTCGTGAATTTGAAGTGACCGAGGTCGGTGTATTTACGCCGAAATCGACACCGCGCGATCAGTTAATGGTCGGAGACGTGGGCTATTTAACCGCTGCAATTAAAAACGTAAGCGATACGAGTGTCGGGGATACTATTACACTTGCGAATAATCCGGCGGCAGAAGCTTTACCTGGATATCGTAAATTGAATCCAATGGTTTATTGTGGTTTATATCCAATCGATTCCGCGAAATATAATGATTTGCGTGATGCCCTTGAGAAGCTAGAGTTAAATGATTCCGCGCTTCAATATGAGGCTGAGACGTCCCAAGCGCTTGGGTTTGGCTTCCGTTGCGGATTCCTTGGCTTGCTTCACATGGAAATTATTCAAGAACGAATCGAACGTGAATTTAATATTGACTTAATCACAACAGCGCCGAGTGTTATTTACCACGTGAATTTGACAGATGGTACTATGGTAGTTGTGGATAACCCTGCTGAGATGCCCGAACAGGGTGTGATTGATTCCGTTGAAGAGCCGTATGTAAAAGCGACAATTATGGTGCCAAACGATTACGTTGGTGCAGTTATGGAACTTGCGCAAAATAAGCGTGGTAACTTTATGACGATGGAGTATTTAGATGATATTCGTGTGAGTGTTATTTATGAAATGCCACTTTCAGAAATTGTTTATGACTTTTTCGATCAGTTGAAATCAGGTACAAAAGGCTATGCTTCATTTGATTACGAACTAATTGGTTACCGTGAGTCGAAACTTGTGAAAATGGATATAGTGTTGAATAACGAGAAAGTTGATGCGCTTAGCTTTATTGTCCATCGTGACTTCTCGTATGAACGCGGAAAAATTATCGTTGAAAAACTAAAAGAATTGATTCCAAGACAGCAATTTGAAGTACCGATTCAGGCGGCAATCAGCACAAAAATTGTTGCGCGCTCAACAATCAAAGCACTTCGTAAAAATGTTTTAGCTAAGTGTTATGGTGGGGACGTATCGCGGAAAAGAAAGCTATTAGAGAAGCAAAAAGAAGGTAAGAAACGTATGAAATCCATTGGTTCTGTTGAAGTGCCACAAGAAGCTTTCATGGCGATCTTAAAAATGGATGATAAATAAAGGATTGGTGAAAAAAGCGACTTTATCTTGTTCTTGGTGAACGGAGAAGTTCGCTTTTTCTCCTTAAGGAAATGAGTGTATGAGAGATGACTGCGATTTATATTCACATCCCATTTTGCGAACATATTTGTTACTACTGCGATTTTAATAAGGTTTTTCTAGAAGGCCAACCGGTCGATAAGTATGTTGATTTGTTGATTAAAGAGATGGAAATGGTGACTGAAAAGCAGGTGATGGAGCCAGTAGAGACGATATTTGTTGGTGGAGGAACACCGACGACTTTGACAGAAGCGCAGTTGGCAAGGCTTTGTTCGGCTGTTCAGAGGCTGTTTCCAATCGCTAAAGAGGCTGAATTCAGTTTTGAGGCTAATCCTGGAGATTTGTCAGTAAGCAAGTTGCAGGTAATGAAAGATCATGGCGTGAACCGTCTGAGTATGGGGGTCCAAAGCTTCAATAATGAGTTGTTGAAAAAAATTGGGCGCATTCATACGGTGGATGATGTTTATCAGTCTGTAAATAATGCGAAACAAGTCGGTTTTGAGAATGTAAGTATTGATCTTATTTTCAGTTTACCTGGCCAGATGGAGGCGGATTTTGAGGATACATTAACAAAAGCGTTAAATCTTGATTTGCCACATTACTCTGCATATTCGCTTATCATTGAGCCGAAGACAATTTTTTATAATTTAATGCAAAAAGGGAAATTGCTGCTTCCAGGTGAAGATGCAGAGGCAAACATGTATGAAATGCTGATGAGTACGATGGAGAAGCATGGGCGTAGGCAGTATGAAATCAGCAATTTTGCTAAGCCAGGCTTTGAAAGCAGACATAATATTGTTTATTGGAGCAATGAGCATTATTTTGGCTTTGGCGCTGGGGCGCATGGTTATGTTGGTGAAACGCGTTATGCCAATTATGGCCCGCTAAAAAAATACATGCAGCCACTTGAAAAGAACGAGCTACCGATTTTTCAGCAAAAAGAGCTGACATTGAAGGAAAAGATGGAAGAAGAGATGTTCCTTGGTTTGAGAAAAGTGGCAGGAGTTGATAAAGCTCAATTTCAAGCTAAGTTTGGAAAGCCCCTCGATACGATTTTTGCACGTGCAATTGAGAAAACAATTGAAAAAGGTTGGTTGGAATCTACGCAAGAAAGTGTTCGGCTTACGCGACGTGGTCGTTTTTTAGGGAATAATGTTTTTCAGGAATTTTTATAAAAGCACTCAATTTCAGCTAATTACTACTTTAGTCTGAAATCGAGTGTTTTTTGTTGACAGCAGACGGTCAGAGTGGTAAATTTATAATTGTATTTAGCACTTAAACCTATCGAGTGCTAAAAAGAGGTGATAGATATGTTAACCGAGAGGCAATTGCTAATCTTTCGTGCCATTATCGACCATTTCATCGAGACTGTGCAGCCAGTTGGATCTAAGAATCTGCTAAAGGAGAACAACTTGTCATTTAGCTCAGCCACGATTCGTAATGAGATGAGCGTGCTAGAGGAATATGGATTTATTGAAAAGACGCATTCTTCATCAGGACGGATTCCTTCTGAGAAAGGTTACCGTTTCTATGTGGATTATTTACTTGAGCCACAGAAATTGAAGAAACAGGATATTATGTCTGTTCAATCGCTTTTTTCCGAGACTTACTTTGAAGTAGAGCAACTTATTCAAAAATCTGCGTTGATGTTGTCAGATTTGACGAATTATACTTCGATTTTACTCGGTCCGGCTTCTAAACAAAACCGATTGAGTGGTTTCCGCTTTGTACCAATTAATAGAAACCAAGCGATGCTAATTCTGATTACGGATCAAGGTCACATTGATAATCATGTCGTGACGATTCCAGAAACGATGACGCCGAGTGATATGGAGCGGGTTGTCAATATTTTAAATGAGCGCTTGGTCGGCATTCCGATTGATCAAATGAACGCGATGATCCCAGCAGAGGTATCCGATTTACTTCGTAGCAATATGGCAAATCACGAGTTAATGTTGTCGATTTTGAAAGATTCCTTCCAACAGATTAGTAAGGAAAAAGTGTATTTTGGTGGCAAAACGAACATTTTGAATCAGCCAGAATTTCATGATTTTGCCAAAGTTCGCGAATTGCTACGGTTGATGGACCAGGAGAAGGATGTTTACCAGCTTTTCTCTGATATCCCTCAAGGCCTTCATGTTAAAATTGGTACAGAGATTAATAACCATTTGATGGATGATTGTAGTATCATTACTGCGACATACAGCATTGCCAATGAACATGTGGGAGGTATTGTCCTCCTTGGCCCGACACGGATGGAATACGACCGCATGATGGGCTTGGTTGATTTAGTAAGTCGGGATTTAACAACTGTATTAACAAAGCTTTATCATGATAATCAAAAATAGAAGAGGTGACAAACGTGTCTGAACAAAAAAACAAAAAAGAAAAAGTAGAGCAAGAAATCGAAAAAGAAGCTGCTGAGGAATTGAACATAGTAGAAGATGAGATGGAAGCTCACAATGAGCAAGTAGAAATTGAGTTAACGGAAAATGAGAAGCGTTTGCTTGAATTAGAAGAGAAATTAGCCACATCTGAGGATCGTTATTTGCGTCTGCAAGCCGATTTTGAAAATGTGAAAAAACGCAATATCGCTGAACGTGCCGCGACTCAAAAGTATCGTTCGCAAACAATAGCGGAAGAGCTTTTGCCAGCACTCGATGCTTTCCAAAAAGCGCTTGATACACAAAGTGATTCAGAGCAAATGGAAGCACTTTTGACAGGCATGAAAATGGTATATAGTCAAATCAAAGTAGCGCTAGAAAAGGAAGGCATTGAAGAAATTCCTGCATTGGGCGAGCAATTTGACCCGAATTTCCATCAAGCAGTGATGCAAGACAGCGATGACTCGAAAGAAAGTAATGAAATCACGATGGAATTGCAAAAAGGATACAAGTTGAAAGACCGCGTTATCCGTCCATCGATGGTAAAAGTAAACCAATAAAACAAGAATCCAGACGTTTTCACGTGACTGGTAACAATAGGAGGAAATAAATTATGAGTAAAATTATCGGTATCGACTTAGGAACTACTAACTCAGCAGTAGCAGTATTAGAAGGTGGAGAAGCAAAAATTATTCCAAATCCAGAAGGTGCGCGTACAACGCCATCTGTTGTCGGCTTTAAAAATGGTGAGCGTCAAGTTGGGGAAGTTGCGAAACGTGCAGCAATTACAAACCCGAATACAGTAGCATCAATTAAACGCCACATGGGTACGGATTACAAAGAATCAGTAGAAGGCAAAGATTACTCACCACAAGAAATCAGCGCTATCATTCTGCAATACTTAAAAGGTTACGCAGAAGACTATCTTGGCGAAACAGTTGATAAAGCGGTTATCACAGTTCCAGCTTATTTCAACGATGCACAACGTCAAGCAACAAAAGATGCTGGTAAAATTGCTGGTCTTGAAGTAGAACGTATTATTAACGAGCCTACTGCAGCAGCACTTGCTTATGGTATGGATAAAATTGAAAAAGACCAAACAATCCTCGTTTTTGACTTAGGAGGCGGAACATTTGACGTTTCTATTCTAGAGCTTGGTGATGGCGTATTTGAAGTTCATTCTACTGCTGGTGACAACTTACTTGGTGGGGATGATTTTGACCAAAAAATTATCGATTTCTTAGTTGCTGAATTTAAACGCGACAACGGTATTGATCTTTCGCAAGATAAAATGGCGTTACAACGTTTGAAAGATGCTGCTGAAAAAGCGAAAAAAGACCTTTCTGGTGTTACTAGTACACAAATCTCACTACCATTTATCACGGCTGGCGAAGCTGGACCGCTTCATTTAGAAGTAACGCTTACTCGTGCTAAATTTGACGAATTAACTCATGATCTAGTAGACCGTACTATCGCTCCAACGCGTCAAGCTTTGAAAGATGCGGGACTCTCTGCTAAAGATATCGATGAAGTTATTCTAGTTGGTGGCTCGACTCGTATTCCAGCAGTACAAGAAGCAATCAAAAAAGAATTAGGCAAAGAGCCACATAAAGGTGTAAATCCAGATGAAGTTGTAGCGATGGGTGCTGCAATTCAAGGTGGCGTAATCACTGGTGATGTGAAAGACGTAGTACTTCTAGACGTAACGCCACTTTCACTAGGAATTGAAACGATGGGTGGCGTGATGACTCCACTTATCGAGCGTAATACAACGATTCCAACTTCGAAATCACAAACGTTCTCGACAGCGGCTGATAACCAGCCAGCAGTAGATATTCACGTATTGCAAGGTGAGCGTCCAATGTCTAAAGATAACAAAACACTTGGTCGTTTCCAATTAACGGACTTACCACCAGCACCGCGTGGAATTCCGCAAATCGAAGTTTCTTTTGATATTGATAAAAATGGTATCGTAACAGTTCGCGCGAAAGACCTTGGAACTGGTAAAGAGCAAAACATCGTTATCAAATCTTCATCAGGTTTAACAGACGAAGAGATTGAGAAAATGGTGAAAGACGCAGAATTAAATGCGGAAGAAGATAAGAAAAACAAAGAAAACGCAGAACTTCGTAACAATGCTGATCAATTAGTATTTACTGTTGACAAAACATTGAAAGAGCTAGAAGGCAAAGTAGACGAAGAAGAAGTGAAAAAAGCAGAAGCAGCTCGTGATGAGTTATCAGAAGCGCTTAAAGGTGAAGACTTTGACGTGATTAAAGAGAAAACAGAAGCGTTAAACGAAATTGTTCAAGCTCTTTCTGTGAAATTGTACGAGCAAGCAGCGGCGGAACAACAAGCGGCTCAAGGTGAAAATCCTGAAGCTGGTGCAGCAAATGACGATGTTGTAGACGCAGAATTTGAAGAAGTAAAAGATGACGATCAAGAGAAAAAATAAAGATTTACTTGCGGGAAGGGAGTCAAAGTCTAACTGGCTTTGGCTTTTTCTCGGTTTTTACAAGAAATCATTGTTTTACTTCGCTAAAACATGTGTTACAATACGTTAAGAGAAATACGAGAGAACAAGGAGTGAGACGCAAAAAATGGCAAAACGTGATTATTATGAAGTGCTTGGCGTTTCCAAAGGCGCCTCGGCTGATGAGATAAAAAAAGCATATCGTAAACTATCGAAGCAATATCATCCTGATATTAACAAAGATGCTGGCGCTGATGAGAAATTCAAAGAAATATCTGAGGCATACGAGATTTTAAGTGATGAATCAAAACGTGCACAATATGACCAATACGGACATGTTGATCCAAATCAAGGTTTTGGCGGTGGCGCTTCATACGGAGGCGAAGGTTTTGGCGGTCAAGGCTTTGGAGGATTTGAAGATATTTTTGATACATTCTTTGGGGGCGGAGGTTCGTCTCGTCAAGATCCTAATGCACCGCGTCAAGGCAGTGATATGCAGTACACGATGCGTTTGAAATTCAAAGAAGCGATTTTTGGTAAAGAAGCTGAAATCGAAATTCCGCGTGAAGAAAGTTGCGATACGTGTGATGGAAGTGGTGCAAAACCAGGAACACATCCAGAAAAATGTTCGCATTGTGGTGGTAAAGGCTCAATTAATGTGGAGCAAAACACACCATTTGGTCGTATTGTAAACAAGCGTACATGTCAATACTGTAATGGAACGGGTAAAGAAATTAAAGAAAAATGTGACACATGTCATGGTTCAGGCCGTGTAACGAAAACGAAAAAAATCAAGCTTAAAGTACCTGCTGGTGTCGATGATGGACAACAAATGCGCGTTGCTGGTGAAGGTGAAGGCGGCGTGAACGGTGGTCCAAACGGTGATTTATATGTTGTCTTTGTCGTTGCACGCGATGAATTCTTTGAGCGCGAAGGTGCCGATATTTACGTCGAAGTTCCATTAACATTTGTTCAGGCGGCTCTCGGGGACGAAATTGATGTTCCAACAGTTCACGGTAAAATTCGTTTGAAAATCCCTGCTGGTACACAAACTGGCACGACTTTCCGCCTACGCAACAAGGGTGTTCCGCATCTTCGTGGTAGTGGGACAGGTGATCAGCACGTTGTTGTTAAAGTTATCGTTCCGAAAAAATTGGATGAGAAACAAAAAGATATCTTGCGTGAATTCGCGACAACAACTGGTGATAAAGTGGATGAAAACAGTGAAGGTTTCTTCGATAAAATGAAGCGGGCTTTTAAAGGTTAATAAAATAGTGAAAGGGCTCAAGTATTGCATTTCTAGTCATACTGAGCCTTCTTTCTTGAAATGAGGCGAAAAAATGAAGTGGTCAGAAATTGAGATTCATTCTATAAATGAGGCGGTAGAGCCGATTACATATGCTTTAAACGATTCAGGAGCGAGCGGTGTATCGATTGAGGATTCGGCCGATTTAACACGCGAGCATGAAGATCGCTTTGGCGAAATTTATGATTTGCAAGCAGCAGATTATCCAGCAGAAGGCGTTATTATTAAGGCCTATTTTTTAACGACAGATGATTTTTTAGAGATGGTACCAGCGATTGAAGCGCGGATTCGTGGCTTGGTGGAATTTGATATTCCGTTAGGGGATTTGACTTTTCAGGTTAATGAGGTGAATGATGAAGAGTGGGCGACTGCGTGGAAGAAATACTATCACCCGGTCAAAATAACGGATCGAATTACAGTTGTGCCCACTTGGGAAGATTACACGCCTGAAAACGAAGATGAAATGATTATTGAGCTTGATCCTGGGATGGCATTCGGAACGGGGACACATCCAACGACACAGCTGTGCGTACAGGCGCTTGAAAAAATCGTCAAGCCTGGCGATGAAGTGATTGATGTTGGTACAGGGTCTGGGGTGCTTAGTATTGCCAGCGCAAAGCTTGGTGCGAAAAGCGTCTTGGCGACAGATTTAGATGAAGTGGCAGTTCGCGCAGCTCGAGAAAATATTGCGCAAAATCATTGTGAGGATATCGTGACAATTCAGCAAAACGACTTACTAACAGGCATTAATCAAAAAGCGGATATCGTTGTGGCCAATATTTTAGCGGAAGTCATTTTGATGTTTCCAAAAGATGTGTATGCTACGCTCAAACCAAATGGCATTTTTATCGCGTCAGGAATTATTGAACCAAAACGAGAAATGGTGAAAGAAGCGCTGATCGAAGCCGGATTGACAGTATATCATGTAGAACAAATTACAGATTGGGTAGCCATTTACGCCAAGCGAGGTGAATAAAACGATGCAGCGATATTTTATTGACGAAATAAAGGGTGAAACGGTGCTTATAACGGGCGATAATTTTCATCATATGGTTCGTGTGATGCGCATGAAGCTGGATGACCAAGTGTATCTTGTGACCCCAGATGAGCGTACGGCTATTGCTGGTATTAGTGAACTTGGAGAGGACTTTATTCGCTTGACGATTTTATCATGGAAGAATGAGTCTACAGAACTTCCTATCAATATCACGATTGCGAGTGGCCTACCAAAAGGGGATAAACTAGAGCTAATCACCCAAAAAGGAACAGAGCTCGGCGCGAAACATTTTCTATCGTTCCCTGCTAAACGTTCGATTTCCAAGTGGGACGCTAAAAAAGCGAAGAAAAAAGTAGAGCGCTTGGATAAAATTGCTTTGGAAGCTGCCGAGCAATCGCATCGTAGTTTTGTGCCGAATTTCCAACATGTGGATTCTTTTCAAGCGCTAATACAGACGATTCCCAATTATGATTATGTCATCGTTGCTTATGAGGAAAGCGCTAAAGAGGGTGAGGCTACTGCTTTAGCTACACTTTTTAAACAGGTGGGACGAGGGGAATCGGTGCTTGCTATATTTGGTCCAGAGGGTGGATTCTCGGTGGAGGAGATTGAGCAATTGGAATCAAATAAGGCGGTCAAAGTAGGCCTAGGACCGCGAATCCTGCGCACAGAAACAGCACCATTTTATTTTCTGGCGGCGGCCTCTTTTGCGTTTGAACTTTCTTGAAATGGGTATAGGAGAATAAATCGCCGACTGTTCTGAAAATAAATTCATGAAAGTTAGCGATTTCATATTGACTCGCCCAGTGGATTAGTTTATAATTTTTAGTGAGTGAATGCAAATAGTATGTGCATTACTTTGGAATCATTCACAGGCTAGTCTTGTGCGAGGTTTCCAAATAGCTTAGGGCATCCTTGTCCATTTAAGTGTCGGAGGGAGGGAAAGAGAGATGTCAAAAACAGTAGTTCGTAAAAACGAATCGCTTGAAGATGCTCTTCGTCGCTTTAAACGTACTGTTTCCAAAACAGGTACAATGCAAGAAGTTAGAAAGCGCGAATTTTATGAAAAACCAAGCGTAAAACGTAAAAAGAAATCAGAAGCAGCTAGAAAACGCAAATTCTAATCGAAGGGACGAAATCAAGCATGAGTCTCCTTGACCAACTGAATGAGGATATGAAACAAGCGATGCGCGCGAAAGAGAAAGAAAAACTTTCCGTTATCCGCATGTTAAAAGCGGCTTTGCAAAATGAAGCCATTCGCCTAGGCACAGATGATATATCGCCTGAGGACGAAGTTACCATTCTTTCCCGTGAAATGAAGCAGCGTCGTGATTCTTTAGCTGAATTCAAGAAGGCAGATAGAGCTGACCTTGTTGAGAAGCTGGAAGATGAAATGGTGATTGTGCAAAGCTATTTGCCGAAGCAACTTTCCGAGGAAGAAGTCGCTGAAATTGTAAAGGTTACGATCGAAGAAGTTGGTGCTACATCCCAAGCTGATTTCGGTAAGGTGATGGCCGCTGTGATGCCGAAACTAAAAGGCAAAACAGACGGAAATGTCGTTAACAAATTCGTGAAACAATATCTTTCATAAACAAGATCAAAAGAGTCAGCTCGCTGGCTCTTTTTTTGCTGGTAGCGTTTGAACAAAGTGAATTACGCTCCCAGTATAAAGAGCGGTTAATCCCTATTGAGCGTAGGTTTAACCGCCTGATCTTGATATCGTAAACTTGAAACTACATAACCACGTTGAATAATACCAAAATCCTGTGCTTTCGTGTATAATATAGACACACGAACTTAATTTTAGAGTGAAGGGGTTATTTGGATGCCAGCAGATCATGAGAATATAAAAATGGACTTAGCGGAAGGTTTTGACGCTAGAGAACTGTTTGGGAATAACGATGCACATATTACTTTAATTGAAGATGCGTTCGAATTGCAGATTATCACTCGCGGGGAATCGATAACGTTGCAAGGAACAGAGATAAATGAGGCACACGGGGCTGCGGTTTTAAAAGCGTTAATTAGTGTCATTTTGAAAGATATCCATGTAGATGAACGGGACGTTACACAAGCGATAAAAATGGAACAAAACGGGACAGTGGAATACTTTGCTAGCCTCTATGACGAAGAAATTACGGTGAATGCAAAAGGCAAGATGATTCGCCCAAAAACATTTGGACAGCGCAAATATGTGCGTACGATTGATAAATATGATGTTGTATTTGGAATTGGGCCGGCCGGTACAGGAAAAACCTACTTGGCGGTCGTGAAGGCTGTTGCAGCTTGGAAAAAAGGCACAGTCAACAAGATTATTTTGACGCGTCCTGCTGTAGAAGCCGGAGAAAGCTTGGGTTTCTTACCAGGTGATTTGAAAGAGAAGGTAGATCCTTATCTGCGTCCAGTGTACGACGCTTTGTATGACATTTTCGGTGTGGAGCATACGACGAGGCTAATGGATCGTGGTGTGATTGAGATTGCGCCGCTTGCCTATATGCGTGGTCGGACGCTAGATAATGCGTTTGTTATTTTAGATGAGGCACAAAATACGACAGTGGCGCAAATGAAGATGTTTTTAACGCGTCTTGGCTTTGAGTCTAAGATGATTGTAAATGGCGATACAACGCAAATAGATTTACCAAAAGGTGCAACGAGTGGACTTGTAAACGCGGAGACAGTTTTACGGGATGTCAAGAATATTGGTTTTGTTTATTTTGAGCATTTTGATGTAGTGCGTCATCCGCTCGTTGCTGAAATTATTAAAGCATATGAAGGTAAGTTGAAGTAAGTGGCTAAGACCACGAGGAAATGAGGGTACATATGAAACCTACGAAAAAATGGATGGATTGGTATTACAAGACGGGGAAAAAGTATGTAACACCAGTTATTTTAATCGTCTTTTTCATTGTTGCCTTCGTGCTTATTTGCCAAATGGTGAAACCGGAATCATATAATGTGAAATTGTTTGAAGTGGCGCAGAAAACGATTCGCTCGCCACAAACGATTGAGGACACGCAAAAAACAGCTGAAGAGCAGGCGAAAGCTGCAGCTGATGTGGAAGATGTGTATGTTTTTAATCGTGAAACAGCGCAGAATAGGGAGTCGCTCGTTCGATCTCTATTTGCCTACGTTACCGAGGTGAACCGAGAAGCGGCATTAAATGATGCCAAAAATGATAAAATGACTTCGATTGATCAGAAATTGGCTTCTTTGAAGGGAAAGTTATCAAAAAATGTATCGGAGGATATAACAGAAGGTGTTAATGCAGCAATGCTAACAATACTTCTCCAGATGAACGCGAAGGACTTACAGCAGGTTGAGAAGGAAGTTGTTGCTGCACTTGATGTAGCAATGGGACAAAGCGTGCGTAAAGACAATATGACTGATATTAAAGTTAGCGCGCGTGACACGATTGAATTGTCTAATCTTCCTGTAAATTATAAAGGCGTTGCTAAAACAATTCTTTCTTATGCGATTGTACCCAATGAAGTGTACAATGCTGCGCAGACGGAAGATCGTCGTAAGGAAGCTTCTGCTAACGTAATTCCTGTTAAAATTTTACAAGGTCAAGTTATTGTACAAGAAGGACAGATTATTGATCGAGAAATTTATCGTCAATTGGCATTGCTGCATTTGTTGGATCAAAAAATGCCGATTAAGCAGTACGCAGGATTTGGACTACTACTGCTATCGCTAGGTATCATGCTTTATTTCTTTACAAACAAGCAGAAAAATCTAGATAAGGCGCAGAAAAATCAATATTCCCTTGTATTTTCGTCAGTGTATATTGCCATTTTACTGATGTTGATGATTATTCGTTTCCTAGAAGGCGTTGATATTAGTAATATTTCGTTTTTATTTCCAGCTGCATTCGGGCCGATGATTATCAAGATTTTGCTCAATGAAAAATTTGCCTTTATGATGACGATTTTTACTTCGGTAACCAGTTTCTTTGTTTTCCAAAGTGATGCGACAGCTGCTGTGAATGTTACGGTTTCAACGTTTATTTTGCTTAGCGGGCTTGCGAGTATTGTGGTTTTACGGGATTATAGTCGCCGCTCTGCAATTTTATTGTCTGGCTTTATCGTGGGACTGGCAAACATGGCTTTTGTTTTCTTGCTTTTATTGATTAGTAATACAGGACTACTAACGCTTGCATTTTGGATTCCGGTTGGCTACGCTTTTTTAGGTGGTATTGGATCATTTGTGCTCGGAATTGGCGTGATTCCAATTTTTGAGACAGTGTTTGGAATACTTACGACAAGCCGATTGGTAGAGCTTGCGAATCCGAATCATCCATTATTAAAGAAAATTATGATGAAAGCGCCTGGAACATATCACCATAGCTTGATGGTGGCTAATCTTGCGGAAGCTTGTACAGATGCGATTGGTGGCAATAGTTTACTCGTGCGGGTAGGTTGTTTTTATCATGATATTGGTAAGACAATCAGGCCTCCATACTTTGTGGAGAATCAGTTACATGGGATTAATCCGCATGATCGATTGACGCCAGAGCAGAGTCGCGATATTATTCTTGCGCATACGACGGATGGCGCGTCGATTTTACGAGATAATCATTTTCCGCAGCCGATTATTGACATTGCGCTGGAACATCACGGGACAACACTTGTAAAGTATTTCTATTACAAGGCAAAAGAGAAAAATCCAGATGTTTCTGAAGCTGATTTCCGCTATCCAGGACCGAAACCGCAGACAAAAGAAATTGCGATTATCAATATCTCTGACAGTGTTGAAGCTGCTGTTCGTTCTTGTGATGCGCCGACGAAGGAAAAAATTAAAGCGATTGTAGATAGTATTATTGATGATAGGATGCAGGATAGGCAATTTGTGGCGTGTGATATTACGTTTCAAGAGATAGAAACGGTTCGTACAACGCTTTGTGCAACACTTAATGGTATTTATCATCAACGCATTCAATATCCTGATGATAAGTAAGGAGGGGAAGTTAATGATTTTAGAGCTGGATTTAATAGATGAAACAGAAAAGCTAGAGCAAGCTGCCCTTGATTTGGTGGAAGGTTTGCTACAGTTTGCTGCGGAAAAACTTGATATTCAAGAAGGTAGCGAGCTAGCAGTTACATTCGTTGATAACGCGCGGATTCGGGAGATTAATCGTGATTACCGCGATAAAGACCAGCCGACCGACGTGATTTCATTTGCGCTAGAAGAGATGGGCGATGGCGAAACAGAGATTGCTTGGGATGAAGATATGGAGGCGCCACGCATTTTGGGAGATATCATTATTTCCACGGAGAGAGCGCTAGAGCAAGCGGACGAGTACGGGCATGGATTCGACCGTGAACTTGGTTTTTTGGCGTTACATGGGCTGCTTCATCTTCTAGGTTATGATCATGTGGAGCCTGAGGATGAAGATGTGATGTTTTCATTACAAAGAGAAGTGTTGACGGCTTATGGACTCGAAAGATAAAATCAAAGTTAAGAGCAACCGACGCTTCAGAAAATCATTTACCCATGCCGTTACGGGTGTTAAAACAGCAATTTTAGAAGAACGCCATATGCGTGTCCACATTACTGCTGGAATGATTGTTATTATGTGTGGTGTTTTTTTTAGAGTAACAAAGATAGAGTGGCTATTTTTGATTTTTTCTATTTTTAATGTATTGACATTTGAGATGATTAATACAGCGATTGAGCGAGCGGTGGATGTCGCGACAGAAGATTTTCATCCATATGCAAAAAAAGCGAAAGATGTTGCAGCTGGAGCGGTTTTATTGGCTTCGATTTGCTCAGCGATTATTGGTCTTTTAATTTTTGTACCAAAATTATTTTAAAGGAGTTTTTAAGATGAAAGAAAATAACTTAATTGACCTGGCGAAACAGGCGCGTGAAAATGCCTATGTACCATATTCCAAATTTAAAGTAGGCGCTGCTTTGGTGACGACTAACGATGAGGTCGTGCTTGGCTGTAATATCGAGAATGCTTCTTACGGTTTGACGAATTGCGCAGAGAGAACGGCAATTTTTAAAGCTGTTTCAGAAGGAAAGCATGACTTTAAAAAATTAGTGATTGTGGCGGATACAGAAGGGCCAGTAGCTCCATGTGGTGCTTGCCGTCAAGTAATTAGCGAATTCTGCGCACCAGAAATGCCAGTAGTTTTAACAAATATGAAAGGCGACACTGTGGAAGTAACTGTTGGTGAATTACTGCCAGGCGCCTTTACACCGGGGGATCTTAAAAAATGAGTGATGTTTTCAAATCAGGTTTTGTGGCGATTGTCGGTCGTCCAAATGTAGGTAAATCGACTTTATTAAACCAAATCATTGGGCAAAAAGTCGCGATTATGAGTGATAAAGCTCAAACAACGCGTAATAAAATTCAAGGTGTGTATACAACGAATGATGCACAAGTGGTGTTCATTGATACGCCAGGAATCCACAAACCAAAGCATAAACTTGGTGATTTTATGGTAAAAGTGGCTTTAAATACGTTCCGTGAAGTAGACATGATTTTCTTTGTGATTGATGCGGATGCGGGATATGGTCGTGGTGATGAGTTTATCATTGAGAAATTGAAGCGAGTAGAGGAGACACCAGTTTTCCTATTGATTAATAAAATTGATTTGGTAGAACCAGAGGCGTTACTTGATTTGATTGCAAAATACAGTGAAATGCTTGATTTTGAGGAAATTATTCCAATTTCGGCGCTTCAAGGAAATAATTTGGGGACATTACTTGAGGAGACGACGAAACATTTGAATGAAGGTCCGATGTATTATCCCGCTGACCAAGTAACAGACCATCCAGAGCGGTTCATCATTTCGGAATTGATTCGTGAGCAAGTATTGAAATTCACGCATGAAGAAGTACCTCATTCTGTTGCCGTGGTGATTGAAGGAATTGAAGTGAATCCTGAGACGCATAAACTGCATATTATGGCCCAAATTATCGTGGAACGGAGCACACAAAAAGGTATTCTGATTGGTAAACAGGGACAAATGCTAAAACAAATTGGCATGCGTGCACGTAAGGAAATTGAACTTTTGCTAGGTTCAAAGGTGTATTTAGAAATTTGGGTGAAAGTACAAAAAGGCTGGCGTGATAAGGAACATTTCTTGAATGATTACGGCTTTGATCACGACGAATATTGATAGACGCAAAAACAGAACGGACTAAGAAAAGTCCGTTCTGTTTTTCAATCGCTTATTTGAAATCACCGCTCCAAGAGGCATCATAGCATGCTATATGGAAAGGTCCATCACCGTATACATCAAAATAAATCTCTTTTGTCACTTTAGTATTTGGCTTCACAACAACGCGCCAATCTTCTTTATACGCATTATCACCTTCTAAGCCATCATTATCATAAATTAGGAAATCATCGGCGTAATAGGTAGTGGAGCGAGAGCCTTTGTTTTCAATCGTTACGGTCGCTTTCACATAATAACCAGCCATCGGACTATTGAATTCTTTGTCGCCAGCCCATTTCTCGATCTTTGTGATGTTGATGAACACATTATCTTCTACCTCGGCAGCTTGCCCCACTTTGTATTGGGTATAGTCATCTGAAAAATATTCATAACCCCCGTCTTCATCATAATATTCATCGTAATCGTTATATGGATCGTCTTCGCCACCTGTATCATCATAAGTTGAGCCATCCATTAAGTCGTCATACATCATAGGGTGATCTCGCATCGTGGACATCCCAGGGAAGCCGCTGCTTAAAATCATACTACTAATTAAAACCCCACAAAAAATAATACCGAGAAAAGCTGATGAAGAGGTCATAATCGCCCCAAGCATCTTATTTTTTCTAACTATTAGTAGAATAATACCAACAATCAGGGCAATTAAACATAGAAACAAGAAAAACACGGAAAATAAAACTAGTGCTATCACCATGTGAGAAACGCTCCCTTTATATCATAATACTATCATTGTACAACAGTGTGATGATTAAATAAATGAAAATCTGCCATTTTTTCAAATCGATGTTGTATAATGAATGATGAGGAGTGAATCAAGATGGAAAAATGTGAAGGAATCGTCATTCGAACGACTAATTATCGGGAATCTGATAAAATTGTTGTCATTTATTCGAGAGAGTATGGCAAAATTGGGCTAGTCGCTCGTGGCGCAAAAAAAACAAAGAGCAGGCTAGCTGCTGTGACGCAACTTTTTACAAATGGCGTTTTCACTTTTTATCCGAATCGTGGCTTAGGAACGTTGCAACAGGGCGAAGCGATTGCCTCTTTTTCATCGATTCAAACAGATATATTTCTAACAGCTTATGCGACGTATGCGTGTGAATTGCTTGATAAGGCGACCGAAGAACAACAGGCGAATGGGCCACTGTATAATCTTTTTTATCAAATTATTCATCATATCGATGAGGGATACGATCCGCAAGTATTAACGCAGATTTTTGAGATGAAAATGCTCTCCGTGTTGGGCTTATATCCTACGATGAACCGGTGTGCTATTTGTGGTCAACCAGAAGGGCGCTTTGATTTTTCGGCTTATGCGAATGGAATTGTATGTCATCGTTGTTTTGAGCGAGATAAATACCGGCTACATTTGACAGAGAGATCGGTGAAATTGTTGCGCCTATTTTATATCTTTCAGTTGGACAGACTGGGTAGTATCGACGTGAAGCAGGAGACAAAAGATGAGATTCAGCGCGCGATTGACACGTATTATGAGCAATATTCGGGGCTTTATTTGAAGAGCAAGAAATTCCTAAATAATATGAAGAACTGGGATGACGTTTTAAAAGGTCGTCCTAAAAAAGAAGATGGTGATTGACTTTCTTCCTAAAATGCGGTAAATTTTAATGTATGAATAGGTGTGATGACGGAAAAATAGTATTAAAAAGCTCTTTTCTAAGCGAGTTCGGAGATGGTGTGAGCCGAACGTGAATCTTTTTAAGAAGGCCTTCCTGAGCACAAACGAAATCAAGGTGGGATATGAGAATACCTTTTTTAGTCGTAACGTCAAACCAATTTTTTAGTTAAGGGATGGCTTTACGTTGGTATAATCTGTCCAAGTAGGGTGGAACCGCGAGATACTCTCGTCCCTATGCTTTTCTTTTTAGAGGCATAGAGATGAGGGTTTTTATATGCCTAATTTTATGGAGGTGGATTGGATGAATTTACAAACAATGATTCGAACATTGCAAGATTATTGGTCTGAACAAGGTTGTATTATGTTGCAGTCGTATGATGTAGAAAAAGGCGCAGGGACGATGAGCCCTTACACATTTTTAAAAGCAATTGGGCCTGAGCCATGGAAAGCTGGTTATGTGGAGCCTTCACGTCGTCCTGCTGATGGTCGTTACGGGGAAAATCCAAACCGTTTATTCCAGCATCATCAATTTCAAGTTGTGATGAAGCCATCGCCAGACAATATCCAAGAACTCTATTTAGGGTCACTTGAGAAATTAGGTATCAATGCGCTAGAGCATGATATTCGCTTTGTTGAGGATAACTGGGAAAACCCCTCGCTTGGTTGCGCTGGGCTTGGATGGGAAGTTTGGCTGGATGGAATGGAAATTACGCAATTTACTTATTTCCAACAAGTTGGTGGTTTGGAGTGTTCACCAGTAACGTCGGAAATTACGTATGGCTTGGAGCGCTTGGCTTCCTATATTCAAGAAAAAGAGAATGTATTTGACTTGGAGTGGACAGAAGGAATTTCGTATCGTGACATTTTTTATCAAGCGGAGTACGAGAATTCGAAATATGCATTTGAGACATCAAGTGGCGATATGCTGTTATCGCTTTTTGATACGTATGAGCGTGAGGCTGGTCGTCAAATGGAGGAAGGGCTCGTCTTTCCGGCGTATGATTATGTGTTGAAATGTTCGCATACGTTTAATCTATTGGATGCAAAAGGTGTTGTTTCGGTGACAGAACGCGCGCAGTATATTGCCAGGATTCGAAATTTAGCCCGTCGTATAGCCAAAACATTTTATAATGAGCGTGAAAAATTGGGATTCCCGCTGTTGAAAGAAAAGGAGGGCGCAGATCATGAGTAAAGATTTTCTGTTAGAAATTGGTTTAGAGGAAATGCCTGCGAAGTATATTACTGCGTCTGTGGGACAGTTACAAGAACGCGTGGAAAAATGGCTTGCGGAAAATGATTTAGAGTACACAGAAACAGAAGTTTACTCAAGTCCTCGCCGTTTGTCTGTCATCGTAAAAGATTTGGCTGAAAAACAAGCAGATCGCGTGGAAGAATCGAAAGGTCCAGCTAAAAAAATTGCAAAAGATGCGGATGGTAATTGGTCGAAAGCGGCACAAGGTTTTGCTAGAGGACAAGGTGTTGATCCTGAAACACTTGAATTCCGCGAAATTAATGGTGTGGAATACATTTATTTGACGAAAGAAGTACAAGGTGCGGCGACTGTTGAGTTATTACCACAAATGCGCCAAATTGTGACTTCAATGACATTTCCTGTAAGCATGCACTGGTCGGCTTATGATTTAAAATATATTCGTCCGATTAAATGGTTGATTGCGTTATTTGGCGATACAGTGATTCCTTTTGAAATTACGAATGTAACGACCGGAAATGAAACACGAGGACATCGCTTCTTGGGCAGTTCTGTGACGGTTTCAGCTCCTGCTAATTATGAGGAAGCGCTATTGAGCCAGTTTGTGGTAGCGGATGCGTCCAAAAGAAAAGCCGCGATTTTGACTCAAATTGAAGAAATTGAAGCGGTAGAAAATTGGCAGATTCCTGTGGATGAGGATCTTTTAGAAGAGGTTAATAATTTAGTAGAGTATCCGACTGTTCTTCATGGCACGTTTGACGAGGCTTATTTGGAGTTACCAGAAGAAGTGCTTGTTACGACGATGAAGGAGCACCAACGTTATTTCCCGGTTGTGGACGATGCTGGTAAGTTGAGACCTTACTTTATCACGGTTCGAAATGGGAACCATGAAAATTTAGAAACTGTGGCAAAAGGCAATGAAAAGGTACTTCGAGCACGGCTTTCGGATGCGGACTTCTTTTATCAAGAAGATTTGAAAATAACGATCGATGAGGCCGTTGTGAAACTGAATAATATCGTTTTCCATGAAAAATTAGGAACACTGACGGAGAAAATGATTCGCGTGAAAAAAGTAGCGCTAATCATCGCGGAACAATTGCAGATGACCGAGGCGCAAAAAGTGAAAATCGCGCGTGCTGCGGATATTTATAAATTTGACTTGGTGACGAATTTAGTCGGTGAATTTCCTGAATTACAAGGAATCATGGGCGAGAAATATGCATTATTACAAGGTGAAGATGCGGAAGTGGCAACTGCGATTCGAGAGCATTATATGCCAACCTCAGCAGACGGTGAGTTACCACAAAGCGATATCGGTGCTTTGCTTGCGGTTGCGGACAAACTGGAAACTTTAACTGGATTTTTCTGTGTGAACATCGTGCCAACTGGTTCGGCTGATCCGTTTAGCTTACGTCGTAGTGCGCTAGGGATTATGCGCATTATTCAAGCGAAAAATTGGGATATTCGATTGCTTAGCGTTTTAGCAGATACTGTAGAAATCGAGCGAGCAGAGGGCTTAAATACACTCCCGAGTGAGGAAGTTTTTGAACAAGTAGAGCTATTCTTGCAAAATCGATTGCGTGCGATTCTTTCCGATCAGCAAATTCGTCATGACATTATCGATGCGGTTGTTAGCACTGGAAGCAATGTCGTGCCGGAGCTGATTGAGCGAGCAGAGCTACTAAATAAAAGTCGTGATGCCGAGTGGTTCCGTCCAACAATGGAAGCTCTTGCACGTGTTATTAATATTTCCAAGAAGCACCAAGGTGACGTAACCATTAATCCAGGTCTTTTTGAAAATGAGTCGGAGCAACAACTATTTGATGCGGTTCAAAAATTAAAACATGATTACCCAACGCTTATCATTGTGGATCGGCTACGTGCATTTGCGGCGCTACGTACAGCGATCGATGCTTATTTTGAAAATACACTTGTCATGAGTGATGATGAAGCTGTTCGAAATAACCGTTTAGCGCTATTGTTTGAACTAGCAAGTTTTATTAAGGAGTTTGCCCAAATTGAAGAAATAAACGTGAAATAAAGGAGCTAATGATTATGACGCAACCAGCAGTGTACGTCGTTTCAGATTCAACGGGAGAAACAGCAGAACTAGTAACGCGCGCGGCTTTGATGCAATTTGGTAAAAGCCAACAGTTTATTCACCGTTTTCATCATGTAGATACGCCTGATATGATTGAGGAAATTGTGGACCTAGTAGCAGTTAATAATGGGATTATCGTGCATACCATCGTTGTCGAGGAAGTGCGTGAGGAATTGAATAAAACTGCAAAAAGCTTTGGAGTGCCGATTATTGATATTTTTGGACCACTTTTGGCACAATTGGAAGAAACGTATCAAATTAAGCCACTTTCTGAGCCTGGAATGGTTCGTTCACTTGATGAAGCTTATTTCCGTAAAGTTGCTGCGATTGAATTTGCCGTGGAAAACGATGATGGTCGCAATCCGAGGGGGCTTTTGCAAGCTGATTATGTGTTGATTGGAATTTCTCGAACATCTAAAACACCATTATCACAATATTTGGCGCTAAAAGGATTGAAAGTAGCGAACGTGCCAATCGTTCCAGAAGCACAAGTTCCAGAAGAATTGTTTGAGATTGATCCAAATAAAATTATCGGCTTAAAAATTAGCAAAGAAAAATTGAATCAGATTCGTGAAAAACGTTTGGCTTCGATTGGCCTTAGCGGTGTTGGTAATTATGCGAGTCATGACCGGATTGATGCAGAGCTTGAGATATTTACAGAGCTTACGAACAAACTAGGGTGTTATGTATTAGATGTTACGAATAAAGCGATTGAAGAGACGGCAAACGATATTTTAATGCATATTGGCGAAATTGTTGATGAAAATTTAGAATTATAGAAGGAAAATCAGATTTTATGGCGAATATATATATTATAGCGGTTAAAACGGTGGAAATTCTGGTTTTAATCGCCTATAATATATTTTTATGTATGGGTTATGCGTTTTCTCCAACCATGAAAATGAGGAGGGAAGAGCATGAAGATTTTTATCGATGCAGATGCTTGTCCTGTGAAGGATGAGATACGTGGTTTGGCGAAGAAGTACGATTTGCCGATGACTTTTGTGGCGTCTTATAATCATTATTCTGTGCATTTACCTGCGGGTGAAGTATGGATTTTTGTCGACACGGATAAGGAATCTGCGGACATGCGTATACTGAATTTAGCTAGGTCTGGCGATATCGTCGTGACACAAGACATTGGACTGGCTAGTATGTTAATTGCTAAAGATGTCGCTACTTTTTCAAATCGCGGGGAAGAATACCGTGAAAGCGAGATGGCGATGATGCTTGATATGCGTTATTTGCATGCAAAAGAACGCAGACAAGGTAAATATAGTAAAGGTCCACGAGCGATGAGTTCTGCGGACAATGAGAATTTCTTGCATAAACTGGATACGTTTATAAAAGCGAGGTTATAATTGAAGATGCAACGGATTCCAGAAGAAAAAATTGATGAGATACGTTCCCAAGCAGATATTGTAGACGTTGTTGGAAATTATGTTCAACTTAAGAAGCAAGGACGTAATTACACGGGGCTTTGTCCTTTTCATGGCGAGAAGACACCATCCTTTTCTGTATCACCTGAAAAACAGATTTTTCATTGTTTTGGGTGTGGAAAGGGAGGCAATGTTTTTTCCTTTTTAATGCAGATTGATGGACTTTCTTTTGTCGAATCGGTGAAAAAAGTAGCTGATATGACGCATATTCCGCTAGACATTGAGATAGCTAGAGGGGATGGGGCGCCTACTAACAGGCCTGATAGTCAAGAAGGTAAAATGATAGAGATTCATCAATTGACGAGTAAGTTATACCATTATTTGTTGATGGAGACCGAGGAAGGGCAAGAGGCGTTGCAATACTTGCTTGATCGGGGGATGTCAGAACAAGAATTAGACCATTTTGAAATTGGATTTGCACCAGCTGATGCGTTGACGGTGACTACATTTTTAAAGAAGCGAGAAGTTGATTTACCGCTTGCTGTGGAATGTGGCTTGCTTACTGAACGCGATGATGGTAATATAGTAGACCGGTTCCGCAATCGGATTATGTTTCCGATTAAGAATGACCGCGGACAATTAGTCGGTTTTTCAGGACGTCTTTTTAATCAAGAGGATGGACCGAAATATTTGAACAGTCCGGAGACACCAATTTTTAATAAGCGCAATATTTTATATCATTTTTCTGATGCGAGACAAGAAATTCGTAAAAAAGAGGAAATCTTGCTATTGGAAGGTTATATGGATGTTATTTCGGGAGTTTCAGCTGAATTTAGCAATGGTGTAGCGTCTATGGGGACATCGCTTACCGAGGAGCATGTGCAGATGATTCGGCGTGTTACTAATAGAGCGGTTATTTGCTATGATAGTGACCGTGCTGGTATTGAGGCGAGCTTCAAGGCTGGGACATTGCTAGCAGAACACCATCGGCTAGAAGTCTTTGTATTGCAGTTGCCAAACGGGAAGGACCCGGATGATTTTATTCGTTCAGAAGGCGCAGAGAAATTTGCTGAAATATATGCACATCAACGGCTAAGCTGGACGGCTTTTAAGCTGCAATTTTTGAGGAGGAATCGTAATCTTCAGAATGAAACGGATAAAATTGCTTACTTGGGCGAAGCGTTGGTTGAAATCGGGAAGCTAGATCAGGCTGTGGAGCGAGAGCTTTACTTAAAACAGCTAGGCTCGGAATTTGAACTGTCGATGGAAGCTTTGAAGCAGCAGTTGCAACAATCTGTAGCGAATACTGTGAAACCGAAGATTCATGATTATGGTGGCCCTCCACCGGAAGAGTTTGGTGAGTATCCGGTATATGACAGTAGCGGTGGACCTGTTTATGAGAAATTCAGTTTTCAGCAGCCCAATTTAGCACCATCTGCGGGCTTGATTTCTGAGAAGCGACTTTTGAAATACATGTTAGAAGATCGCGATGCTTTTATTCAAATTCGGAGCATGATGCAGGAGCAGGAAATTGAATTTTATCATGATAACTATCAAGCGTTGTACACGCATTTAATTGGATTTTATGCTTCTGGGAATGACGCTAATCCGCTCGCTTTGATGGATCAGCTTCCTAATGAAGCATCGCGTAATCTAGTAAGTGAACTCGAAATGATGGTTGTAAACACCGAAGTTACGAATGAAGAGTACCAAGATTACATTTTTAGCTTAAGAAAAGCCGGCATTGAACGGGACATTAAAGAAAAAGAACAACAATTACAAATAGCATCACAACAAGGAGAGATAGAAGTAGCGTTGGAGCTTGCCAGAACTATCATGACAATGCGAGCTAATCTTAAGAACAACTTGTTGTAATAAGCAATTCACTTAAAGCAAAAAGATACAGGCGCCAAAGTGCAGTGGCATGCATGGTGTTTAGAAACTGGGCAATGAGGTAAGGTATATCATTGACGGTTATTTTGGAAGGAGGACGTGGCAGACTATGGCTAAAAAACCGCAAGAAACAAAACCAGAAGATTTAAACTTAGATAAAGCAAAAGAATTATTAATTGAAGATGGCAAGAAGAAGGGGTCTTTGACGTATGCTGAGATCGCTGCCAAACTTGCGCCATTTACTTTAGATAGCGATCAAATGGATGAATTTTTAGAATTGCTTTCAGTATTAACAATTGAGGTTTCGGATGACGATGACGAAGACGATGATCCGAACGAAGCAGAGTTAATCAAGGAAGAGACAGAAGAAATTGATTTAAACGATTTAAGTGTTCCTCCAGGCGTAAAAATCAATGATCCAGTTCGGATGTATTTGAAAGAAATAGGCCGTGTAAATCTACTTTCTGCAGACGAAGAAATTGCTTTGGCTAAACGTATCGAACAAGGGGATGTAGAAGCAAAAGGACGATTGGCAGAAGCTAACTTACGTCTTGTTGTCAGCATTGCAAAGCGCTACGTTGGTCGTGGTATGTTGTTTCTTGATTTGATTCAAGAAGGTAACATGGGGTTAATGAAAGCTGTTGAGAAGTTCGACTTTAACAAAGGATTCAAATTCAGTACGTATGCAACATGGTGGATTCGTCAAGCGATTACACGTGCCATTGCCGATCAAGCGCGTACGATTCGTATCCCAGTTCACATGGTCGAAACGATTAACAAATTAATCCGTGTGCAACGTTCTTTACTGCAAGATTTAGGACGTGATCCGTCACCGGAGGAAATCGGTGAGGAGATGGATTTACCAACAGAAAAAGTTCGTGAAATTTTGAAAATCGCGCAAGAACCTGTGTCACTTGAAACACCAATTGGTGAAGAAGATGATTCGCACCTTGGTGATTTCATTGAGGACCAGGAAGCAACTTCACCATCGGATCATGCGGCATATGAATTGCTGAAAGAGCAACTAGAGGACGTATTGGACACGTTAACAGACCGTGAAGAAAATGTACTACGCTTGCGTTTTGGTTTAGACGATGGCCGTACGCGTACGCTTGAAGAAGTTGGCCGTGTATTCGGTGTGACGCGCGAACGTATCCGTCAGATTGAAGCGAAAGCACTTCGGAAACTCAGACACCCAAGTCGTAGTAAGCAACTAAAAGATTTCTTAGAATAAAAATTTCAGAGGAGAGTGCGTAACAAGCGCGCTCTCTTTTTTACAAAGAAGGATGATTTTTTTGAATGAACAACAATTGTCAAAACGATTAGAAAAGGTAGTATCTTATATTCCAACAGGATCAAAAATTGCGGATATCGGTAGTGATCATGCTTATTTGCCGTGTTACGCAGTTCAAAAAGGACAAGTTGAGTTTGCAATTGCAGGAGAAGTAGTGGAAGGACCTCTTCAATCAGCGACGAAGCAAGTGGAAAGTCTGGAATTAACAAAAGAAATAGCTGTTCGTAAAGGCGATGGTTTAGCGGTTATCGAGTTGGAAGATGCGATAGATGTTATAGTTATTGCTGGTATGGGCGGAGCGCTAATCCGCTCGATTTTGGAAGCAGGCTCTGCAAGATTAGTAGGCGTTAAACGCTTGATTTTGCAGCCGAATATTGCGGCACATCAATTGCGCGAATGGGCAGAAATCAATCAATGGGCTCTTGTGGCGGAAGCGATTTTGCGTGAAGATAATAAGATATATGAGATATTGGTTTTGGAGCCGAGCGAGGAAGCAGTGCCTTATTCGGATGGGGAGCGTTTGCTAGGTCCATTTTTGATGCGAGAGAAGTCGTTAGTTTTTCAGGCGAAATGGGAGCATGAGTTGAGCAATTGGAAAGGAATTCGGGCTAAAATTGATGCGGGGAATGCAAAAAATAAAGCAAAATTAGTAGAATTGGACGCTAAAATACGAACAATTGAGGATGTGTTACGATGAAAGTAGCAAATGGTTATGAGTACGTTGCTGTTTTAGAAGGAATTGCGCCGAAGAAATACGCGATGGAAGGTGATCCAATCGGGCTGCAAATTGGTGATCTGGCCCGTAAAGTTCGTAAAATTATGTTCACGCTTGATGTACTGGAAAACGTTGTGGACGAAGCGATTGAGAAGGGTGTCGACATGATTATCGCGCATCATCCGCTTTTATTTAGACCACTTAAAAAGATAGATTTTGCAACACCTCAAGGCAGAATTGTAAAAAAATTGATTAAGCATGATATTATCGTTTATGCGGCACACACGAATCTGGATATTGCGGACGGTGGTGTGAACGATGTGATCAGTGAGTTGCTAGGCTTGGTGGATACAGAAATTATTGTGCCTACATACACAGAAAAATATAGTAAAATCGTAGTTTACACACCTGATTTTGCGGAAGAATCGATTCGATTGGCATTGGTAAACAATGGGGCTGGACAATTTTCTGATCGTTATTCGGAATGTACTTTTTCGGTGGAAGGTACTGGGCATTTCTTACCTAACGCTGAGGCAAACCCGACAATAGGCAATCCAGGAGATTTGGAAACGGTGCGGGAAATAAGAATTGAAGCGATTTTTCCACGTTCAAAAATGGATCAAATCGTGAAGGCGGTGAAGCTATCACATCCTTATGAGGTTCCAGCGATAGATATTTATCCGATTGAGAATGTGGCAACAGAAATGGGACTTGGTCGAATCGGAAATTTACCCAAAACCATTGATTTAACAGCGTTTATTGGTTTTGTTAAGGAAAAAATTTCCGTTGATAATGTGCGTGTTATTGGCGATTTAGATCGCCCTGTGCGTAAAGTTGGAATTATAGGTGGGGACGGTAACAAGTTTATTCATGATGTGAAGCGTGCAGGAGCAGATGTGTATATTACTGGGGATATTTATTATCATACGGGGCACGATTTATTAGCGATTGATTTGCCAACGATTGATGCTGGACATTATATCGAGAAGGTCATGAAAGCAAGCCTTTTGAAGCAATTTGAAGAGGCCAGTCAGTTGCATGGCTATGAAGTTGACCTGATTGTATCAGAAAGAAATACGAACCCTTTTACATTCTATTAAATAAAAAATTAGAGCACATCGCTGCGCTCTAATTTTTTAGGTTACTTACCGCCATTTTTTAGGTGTTCCAAACGGGCAGCGCGTTGTTTTTCGATATTTTTCTTACGGGCACGTGGTAAAATGCTGACTGGGTCAACATCATGCTTACGTTCCCATGTGGTTGCATCATCCGGGTCATAGGAATCCAAGAACACAAGTACTTCTCGAATAATTTGAGTTGGCGTGCTTGCACCAGCCGTTACAGCCACCTTCTTTGCGTCTTTAATCCAATCTAGATTCAGCTCTTCAATGTTGGCGATTCTATGTGCTGGAACTCCGGCTTTTTCTTCGGATACTTGCGCCAAACGATTGCTGTTGTTACTTCTAGGATCGCCGACAACAATAGTAACATCCGCACCCTTCGCTTGTGTAGCAACTGCTTCTTGACGAACTTGAGTTGCCATACAAATCTCTTGATGTTGTTCGGATTGTGGATAAACAGACTGGATATAATCCATCAAGTCCATCACATCCCACTGACTCATTGTTGTTTGATTCGTAACAAAAATCTTCTCATCTGTGAGTGCCAGAGCATCAATATCTTCCATCGTTTCAACGAGGTGCACGATATCGGGCGCTACACCAACGGCACCTTCTGGCTCTGGGTGGCCTTTTTTACCAATATAAATAACGTGAAAACCTTCGTGCTTCTTTTCTAAAATTAAATCGTACGTTCGTGTCACATCCGGACACGTTGCATCAAGTGTTGTGAGGCCTTTTTCTTTCGCACGTTCCTTTACGGCCGGCGAAACACCGTGTGCTGTAAAAATGACAGTACCACTATCGATTTGGTCTAAAATCGCTTCTCGATTTGGCCCATCTAGTGTGACGATACCAACATCTTCAAATGCTTCTGTGACATGTTGATTATGAACAATCATGCCAAGTATATGAATTGGGCGAGGTAGATTTGGATCAAGCGAAGCATTACGCGCAATCACCATTGCATCCACCACGCCATAACAGTAACCACGAGGGGCAATCTTAATAATTTCCAATGTTAAACCTCCTATATTTCTCAAGGTGTAGCAATAGCTGGGCAGAACAACAGGAACACCAACTACTTTTCTATTATAAGCCAGATTCAGTATGGTTTCAACTGGCTGAATTTTAAAATTGTGAAGCAATAGAGTTGCATTGAGATACAGAACCATTGTAATATGCTATATATTCGAAAAATTTTCATTCATTTATAAAAATACAACAAAGGAGCGTGCATTGCAAAATGCTTGATCCCAGCCCAGAAGTCATAAAGGAAACATTGCATCTAATCATGTACGAAGAGAGTTTTACGATCTTAAAATTACAGCACAGAGAATTCCTTGAAAACTCGAAAAGTTTGAATAAGAACACGCTCATGCGAACAATCTATTGGCTAGAGTTGCATGGATATGTGAAGAGGGGACCTATCAGATTTGCAAATAATAAATTATACCATGCGACTCCACAAGGTGAAGTTTTCTATAGATCAATCATGAAGGAATCATAATCCAATTTTTCTAGTGACTAGAGATAGTTTTATATGATATACTAACGGTTAGGAACAGAACGGAGTGAAAAAATGAACAAAAAAACAAGGTTTGATCAATTTCATTTTCAACCTTTTATTCAGCTTGCCATTGATAAATTAGGTTTTTATGAGCCAACAGAAGTACAACAGAAGTTAATTCCGGCAATTATGAAGGGTGAAAGCGTTGTGGGGCAATCTCAGACGGGAACTGGGAAGACGCATACTTTCTTGCTACCAATCATCCATAAAATTAAAGCGAATAAAGATAGCGTGCAAGCTGTTATTACTGCACCTAGTCGCGAGCTTGCTACACAAATCCATAACGAGATTAAGAAAATTACCAAATATAGTGATGATGAAATTCGTTCGTTACTCGTTATTGGTGGAACGGATAAGCAAAGAACCATCGATCGCTTGAAGAAGCAACAACCTCATATTGTTGTCGGAACACCTGGTCGAATCAATGATTTAATTCGTGAAACGGCGCTGCTTGTCCATACAACGCAGGTTTTTGTGGTCGATGAGGCCGATATGACGCTTGATATGGGATTCTTGATGGATGTCGACCAAATCGCGAGTAAAATGCCTGAGAGTCTGCAAATGCTTGTTTTCTCAGCAACAATTCCGCAAAAACTAAAACCTTTCTTGAAAAAATATATGGAGAACCCGCGTTATGAGCATATTCAACCCCAAGCCGTTGCGAATACGGACGTAACGCATCAATTGATTGCGCGTCGTAGCAAGGAGAAAATTGATGTTCTGAAAAATGCGCTCGTAGCTTACCAACCATATTTAGCGGTTGTTTTCACAAATACGAAAGCAATGGCGGATGAAGTGGCAAAAGGCTTGACCGAGCGAGGCTTAAAAGTGGCGAAAATTCATGGTGGCGTCGAATCTCGTGAACGTAAGAGGACGATGAAGCAACTAGAAAGCTTGGAATACCAATACGTTGTAGCGACTGATTTAGCAGCGCGTGGCATTGATATTCAAGGGATTAGCCATATTATTAACTACGAGTTGCCAAGTGACCTTGATTTCTACATTCATAGAACAGGTCGTACAGGTCGCGCGGGACATTCTGGTGTGGCGCTGACAATTTATGAACCGTCGGATGAGGATGCACTAAATCAACTTGAAAAAATGAACATCGAGTTTCAACATGTAGATCTTAAAAATGGTGAGTTTATCGAAGCAGATGATCGTAATCGCCGTAAAAAACGGGAAGCAAAACGCGAAGCTGCAGATCCGCGCGAAATAGGTATGCGTAAAAAAGCAAAAGAAAAAGGCAAACCAAACTATAAAAAGAAACTGAATTACAAAATGAATGAAATTAAACGTCGCGAGAGAAAAATGAAAAAACGTGGGAGGTAAATAAATGTTAAGATTAGGCTCACATGTTTCGATGAGTGGCAAAAGTATGATGTTAGCTGCAAGTCAGGAAGCAGCATCTTATGAATCGAATACATTCATGATTTATACAGGAGCGCCACAAAACACGCGTCGCAAACCGATTGAAGACTTGAATATCGAAGCAGGACTTGCACATATGAAAGAGCATGATATCACGGATATTGTAGTGCATGCCCCGTACATTATTAATATTGGAAATGCTGTGAAACCAGAAACGTTTGAAATCGGTGTAACTTTTTTGCAATCTGAGGTGGAACGTACGGCGGCGTTGGGAGCGAAACAAATTGTGCTTCATCCCGGTGCGCACGTTGGTGAGGGCGCAGAAGTGGGCATTAAGCAAATTATCAAAGGTTTAAATGAATCGCTGAAACCAGATCAAAATGTGCAAGTTGCGCTAGAAACTATGGCTGGAAAAGGCACAGAAATCGGTAGAACTTTTGAAGAAATCGCGGCAATTATGGATGGGGTTACGCATAACGAGTTGCTGTCGGTGACGTTTGATACATGTCATGTGCATGATGCAGGTTATGATATTGTGAATGATTTTGATGGTGTTCTGAACCAGTTTGATAAAATTATTGGCTTGGATCGTTTGAAAGTGCTACACATCAATGATAGCAAGAATGAGCGGGGTGCACATAAAGATCGCCATGCGAACATCGGTTTTGGACATATTGGGTTTGATGCACTGAACTATATTGTGCATCATCCGCAGCTAGAGGATATTTCTAAAATCTTGGAAACGCCGTATGTTGGTGAAGATAAGAAAAATAAAAAGCCACCGTATAAGCATGAAATTGCCATGTTGCGTAGTCAAACATTTGACCCAGATTTATTAACGAAAATCATGGCGGCTGAGTAAAGCGTCAATAAAGGAGATAAAAAAATGACTAAATCACTTGTTTTTGGACATAAAAACCCAGATACAGACACGATTTGTTCTGCACTTGCATACGCAGAATTAAAGAAAGCACAAGGTCAAGATATCGAAGCAGTTCGACTTGGTGAAATCAATAGCGAGACGGCCTTTGTATTGGATTATTTTAAAGCAAAAGCGCCACGCTTTGTTGAAACAGTTGCGAATGAAGTATCAACGGTTAGTTTAGTTGATCACAATGAAAAACAACAAAGTGTGACTGATATTGATGATGTTACTGTTGTAGAAGTCATTGATCATCATCGCATCGCTAATTTTGAGACGGCAGATCCGTTGTATTACCGTGCAGAGCCAGTTGGTTGCACAGCGACAATTCTGTTTAAAATGTTCCAAGAAAAAGGCATTGAAATTTCGAAAACGACGGCGGGCTTGATGCTCTCAGCGATTATTTCTGACACGCTATTGTACCAATCACCAACTTGTACAACGGAGGATAAAGAAATCGCAGAGAAATTAGCAGCAATTGCAGGGATTGAAACAGCTGAGTACGGCTTGGAAATGTTAAAAGCAGGTGCAGATGTTTCTACTAAAACAATTCCTGAGCTTCTACTTGATGCAAAAGAATTTGAAATGGGCGGTTCAAAAGTCGAAATCGCGCAAATCAATGTGGTAGATGAAAAAGATATTTTGGTTCGAAAAGTAGAAGTGGAAGCGGAAATGAGCAAGCGTATTGCAGATAAAGATCTTGATTTATACTTATTCGTCATCACAAATATTTTGACGAACGACTCAGTAGGCATTGCTTTGGGAAGTAAAATAGATAAAGTGGAAGCGGCATATGGCATTGCTTTTACAGCAAATGTAGCCCCACTAGCTGGTGTTGTGTCGCGTAAAAAGCAAGTGGTGCCAATTTTGACGGAAGTTTTTTCGAAATAGTATGAGATGGGAGACAGTTGCTGATTCAAGCGCTGTTTCTTTTTCTATAAGGGAGCGATTAATTTGGAAATATATCAATTGGAAAGCATATCGTTAAGGCAGCAGGTAGCGCTTTGGAATGAGGCATTTTCCGATTATCTCGTGCCAGCCGCTATGACCGAAGCGAGTTTCGTAGCACGAATGGAAAAATTACAGCAATCAGCGCAGGAATCACTCATCGCAAAAGTTGATGGCGAGGCTGCAGCTGTTATATTGACTGGAATACGAGATTTCAAAACAGGGAGAATGGCATGGATTGGTGGCCTTGCTGTTATACCGAGATTTAGAAAGAAAGGAATATCCCGCCAACTTTTAGAGCGGTTATTTGTGAGGTATCAAGAGCAGGGCGTGAAAGAGTCGCGTTTGGAGGTTATTTCAGAAAATGTGCCAGCGCTACAGCTCTATGAGAAGCTAGGTTATAAGCCGATTAATGAGCTTATTTACCTTACTGGGAATTTGCAGAATTATGGGGTCGTGTGTTTTCGGTTAGAAGAAGTGAGCAATACGGATGAATATGTAGCCTTAGAAAATGAAGATTTACCGTGGCAAAATAGAATAACAACGCATCATAAAATTGCGACTATTTGGCAAGATCAAGAGCAGCTAGGGTATATCGTATACAGTCTTTCTGATGATAACTTGATTCTTTTGCAAGTACGTCTGAATCATGCACCAACTCAGATTCTTAGCGTCCTCCAGGCATTCTATGAGACTTATGGGAATATTTCATGCGCTGTATTTAATGAAATCACAACGAGCGATTATCTTCCAATTTTATTGAATAAAGAATTCAAGAAAGTAGCGACACAAATCCAGATGCGTAAAGAAATCCAGTAAAAGGCCTGGATGGTCATTACCCAAATAAATCGGCGACAAGCGCTCGCTTTGCGTCAAGCAAAATTTACATCCTACTCGAAAAAGGAATTGTGATACTTTGCTCAGTTTTTTTAGATGGATCATGTCTTTTGACGAACGGGAATGAAATTTGCAAAGAATAAGACGATAGCTAGTATTAAAGCTGTATAAGAAACAACGGTATTCCAGCCCATCACGCGAACGTATATCCCAACAAATGCCCAGACAAAGACAAGCGGCGCAATCCAGTCGTTTTCACGAATACGAAATGCATAGCCAATCAAGGTGGCTATTATCAGCAATGTGACTGTCCAAACTGTAGCATTTAGCCCTAATAAGCTGGTAACTTCTTTCCAAGTGAGATAATAGCAAATGTTTGCAATCGTTGCTACGCTGACCCAACCAAGGTAGAGACTGATTGGAGCCCGCCAAACAAGTGATTTTGTTACGTTTTTCTGTGTGTTATACAATGCAATAAGCCCGATTAACAGCAACAACATTATAATAACGGAGCCTAAGAAATAGCCGTAATGCCAAGATACAATCCATAATCCATTTAATAAAGATGTGATGGAGAACAGAAATGCTAGTGCTCTCGTCACATTCTTTCGGTTAAATGTCAATGCAATGAGCCATAGGAATAAGCCTACATAAATAACGCCCCAAATAATAAAAACGTAGCCTGCTGGTGTAAATAAAACATCGAGCCGATTCGATATTTCTCCTGTTGTTATCCCGTTTAGCGGTAAAATATTGGCCAGTGCATTCATGCCGACCATCAAAATAAAGCACAAGTACATCCAGACTAATTTCATTTCAGACACCTCCATATGGTTGTTTTCCCTCTATAGCTATCTATTAATCATCTGATAAATGATAAATAAGAGTCATTACGATTTACACGACTGCTTTTTTTATGTATACTAGGTTAGGTAATGATTTTTAAGCATAGAAGGAGTTTTTCCGCTGTATGGATGAAATTTTAAAGGTAGCGAATGTTTTCTACCATTATGATAAAGAAGAAGTACTCCAAAGAATTAACTTAACAATCAAAAAAGGCAGTTTCACAGGAATTATTGGGCCTAATGGTTCAGGGAAATCGACGCTGTTGAAATTAATTTTGGGGCTTTTGAAAATACAGCGAGGTGAAATTACCTTGTTTGGTAAGCCGCATGCTGAATTTAAAGATTGGTCAAAAATTGGTTTCGTCTCGCAAAAATCAAACGCTTTTAACGGTGCATTTCCAGCCACGGTAAAGGAGGTCGTTTCTAGCGGTTTGGTGAAGAAAAAAGGAATGTTTCGGCGGTTGAATCGTCGGGATTTTGAAGCAGTCTATGAGGCGCTTGATATTGTTGATATGAGGCGGTTTGCTGGGCGGAATATTGGGGAGCTTTCTGGTGGACAACAGCAACGTGTTTTTATTGCACGAGCGCTTGTAAGTAAGCCAGAGGTACTGATTCTGGATGAGCCGACTGTGGGGATTGATGCACAGAACGTGACGTCTTTTTATGAGTTATTGAAGGAACTGAACGCGAAAGAGGCGATTACGATGTTGCTTGTGACACATGATATTTTGGCAGTGAATTCGTATGTGGATCATATTGTTAGTCTGAATACGAAGGTGCTGTTTGATGGGACGGCTGTGGATTACCAGATTTACTTAGAGGAACGGGAGTTAGAAGCCCTTGAAGTGAGCAGGATGGGGGTGACACATTGTGATTGCGAACCTGTTTGAATATGATTTTATTAGAAATACGTTTATTGTCGGTATCGTTATCGGTATTGTAGCGCCATTATTAGGTAGTTTTATCGTTGTGAGACGCCTTTCTTTGATGGCTGATGCACTCAGTCATGTTAGTTTGGCAGGGATTGCGGTGAGCTTATACTTAAGTAAAATGTATATGCCTCTTGTAGCGCTGAACCCGCTTTATCTAGGCTTTGGTTTTGCGGTTGGTGGCTCTTTACTTATGGAAAAACTGCGCAATGTCTACAAGCAATTTCAAGAACTAGCAATTCCGATTATTATGTCGGCGGGAATGGGGTTCAGTGTTATTTTCATCTCGCTTGCTAATGGCTTTAATACGGACTTGTTCAGCTATTTATTTGGTAGTGTTAGCGCGGTCAGTAGGTCGGATATGTGGACAATTTTGGCAATCGCTTTTGTGGTATTGCTAACTGTATTTTTTCTCTATAAAGAACTATTTTTGTTGTCGTTTGATGAAGAATATGCGAATGCATCTGGAATTCCCGCGAAAATAGTAGATGTGATTTTCATGCTATTAGTAGCGCTTGTCATTGCATCTAGTATGCGCATTGTTGGTATTCTGCTCGTATCGTCATTGATGACATTACCTGTGGCAGCGGCTATACGTATCGCTAAAGGCTTTAAACAAACGATTGCTTATGCGATTCTGTTTGGCGAAATATCAGTGATAGGTGGCCTTGTGAGCGCCTTTTACCTCGACCTTGCACCAGGTGGTTCGATTGTTATTATTTCTGTCTTTATTTTAGTCTTAACGATTAGTGTTCAAAAAGTGAAACAAAAACTGGCGATAGCCGAAAGAAGTGATTCGAATGTCTCTAACAGCTAACGAAGCTTTGCAATTGATGAAACGAAAAGGTTATAAACACACGGATAAGCGCGAATTTCTAATCAATCTTTTTGCTCGGAAAAATCGTTATATGACGGCAAAAGAAGTTTTAGAGAGTATGAAAGAAGATTTTCCGGGAATTAGTTTTGATACAATCTACAGGAATCTATCCCTATTTGTCGAATTAGAATTGTTTGAGGAAACCGAACTTTCTAGTGAAAAGCATTTTCGATTATCATGTGCTCATGAGGAACACCATCATCATTTTATTTGTATGGAATGTGGAAAAACGCGTGAAATTCGGATGTGCCCGATGGATTTCTTGGAAGAAGCATTGCCAGGTTATCAAGTAGAAGGACATAAGTTCGAAGTGTATGGCAAATGTCCAGATTGTTTAGCCAAAGTAGGCTAGCCAATAGTCTTATTGGTAAAAATCAATGCGTGAAGAAAGGAAACACAAAGCGACTCACTGGCATTGGAAAATCGTAAAAAAACGCGCCCCATCAACGGGAACGCGTTTTTTTCTTTGTTACAAAATTAGAGCCATTTACTTGTCCAAACTGATAACCAATCGAATCCACTAATTCAGCAATCGTATTTACTTGCTGGATGTTTGCCAATTCGCGCACGATATCAGCGGCTACTTCGGAATCTTCTAAAGCATGATGATGTTCAAAGCGCATGCCGAAGTAATCTGCAACAAGGTTTAACTTATGCGAACGTAGCGGCAATATTTTTTGAGATAATATGCAAGAGCAGAAATACAGATTCGCGGGCAATGGCAAACCATATTTCGTTGTTGTCGCGCGGAATACATTAATATCAAACGTCGCAAAATGAGCAGCAACGGGCAAATCACCGATGAAATTAATAATACTCGGATAGACTTCCAGCCAATTCGGGGAGTCCCAAACGTCTTCTGGATGAATACCATGAACACGAATATTAGAAGCGTAAAAATCCTCCTCAGGATCGATTAATTGATAGTATTCAGAATGCTTGTTGCCGTTCAAATATTTGACCATCCCAATGGAGCAAGGACTTGTTCGTGATCCGTTGGCGGTCTCAAAATCAAGCACAACATAGTTTAAATCGTTCATCTTATTTCACTCCTTCACATCCATCATACCTCTATAAATTTGGCTTACGCAAGGATTTTGGTTTGATGTAAAGTCCCAAATCGCGTCGTTCTTTTCGTAAGGCGATGAAAAGCGAAATCATCATCAAGAGCATGATAAACGAAAACGGCAAAGCGACGATGATGAGCATATTTTGTAAGCCCTCTAAACCACCACTGAAAAGGAGAATAGAAGCGATTAGCGACTGGATGATGCCCCATATAAATTTGACACGGTTAGCAGGATTCATTACGCCATTCATCGTTTGCATGCCTAACACATAAGTGGCTGAATCAGCGGATGTAATGAAGAACACGCCAATCAAGAAAATAGCAATAACAGAAAGTAATGAGCCAAGTGGCATATGATTGAACGTACCAAACAAGACTTCTTCGGTTTTTAGTTGGGTTAAATCAAATCCAGCGCGCTGAACGGAGGTAGATGCTGTTCCAAAAACGGAGAACCAGACCACACTAAGCAACGTAGGTAACAAAATAACACCAGCTAAAAATTCACGAATTCGGCGCCCCTTTGAGACCCTTGCGATGAAAATACCAACGAACGGTGACCAAGAAATAAACCAAGCCCAGTAAAAAATTGTCCAGCTATTAATCCATTCACGACCAGCTGCGTCCACCGGAGAAGTTCGGAAACTCATGCCGATAAAATTTTGCATATAAGCACCAGTGGCATCTGTCATCATATTTAGTGTTAGCAATGTTGGACCAACGATAATAACAATAATCATTAGTAGAACGGCTAAAACCATGTTCGTATTACTAAGCCATTTCATCCCGCGACCAAGTCCACTCATGGCAGAAGTTAAGAACAGAACTGTTACGATCGCAATAATAACAATCTGTATCTTAAAGCTAACAGGAATGTCGAATAAGAAGGAGAGTCCACCATTAATTTGTGTAGCACCAAAGCCAAGTGTCGTTGCTACACCGACAATCGTCGCGAATACAGCAATAACATCAATTGTCACACGGACACCAGGTTTCATAAAACGCCCAAGGAGCGGATCAAGAGTCGCACTAATTAAACCTGGCTTATCCTGTCTAAATTGGAAATAAGCCAGCGTCAATCCAACAAAGGCATAAATCGCCCAAGCATGAATTCCCCAGTGAAAAAAGGAGAAGCGAAAAGCATCCATTAAAGCTTGATTTGTTCCAGGGTCAGCTTCAGGACTCGAAATCGCGTAATGAGATAGTGGCTCTGTTGCCCCCCAAAACACAAGCCCAACACCCATTCCAGCGCTGAATAACATGCCGAACCAAGAAATAGTTGAATATTTCGGTTTTTCCCCAGCTTTTCCAAGTTTAATCGAACCAATCGGGCTAATGATCAAATAGAAGCAGAAGATTACGATTACTGAAACAAAAATCAAGTAATACCAACCAAATGTTGTCGTAATAAAGTTTTGAATGTTCGCTGTTACGCTAGCAAGTCCCTTTGGTGTCAAGATACCAATCGTAACGAAGACTAACGTGATAGCCAGTGTAATCCAAAATACATTTGTAATTTTGTGCGAAGTTTCTTTTTTTGTTCCCATAATTCCTCACTTTCATTGCTAGATAAGTTTTTGTGTAGAATCTAGCAAACTAATAGGAACGAAATAACGAATCGCCCCTTGACCTTAACTATGGTAACAAAGATTAGCAGTGAAAGCAAATGAGCGATGAGAGCCCATGTTTCAATTCCTTATTTGCGGATAAAGTTACATAACAAAGTACCGCATATACAAGGAGGAATTACTATGAAAAAAGAGGATGGCTTTTTGGCAGGATTTATTATTGTCGTTGTTTTAATAACATTTAAGATTTGGATAAAATTCACGTTTGAATTGCAATTAGCATGCCTTGTTCTGCTAGTAGCAGCATCGTGGACGTTGAAATATTTCATTTTTAAAAAATTAAAATCTAAGAAAAAAGGAGCTTAACATAATTAAAAACGTCGATGTGCAAAAATGCGTATCGACGTTTTTAAGCTTATTTTGCAGCTTCTGCTTCCTCTGCTGCTTTTTTAGCGAAATATTCTTCGGCTAGGATATCGATTTCTTTCTTCAATTCCTCCACCATTGTTTCTTCGGGTACTTTGCGAACAATTTTACCATGACGGAAAAGGAGTCCTTCGCCACGAGCACCAGCGATTCCAATATCGGCTTCACGAGCTTCGCCTGGGCCGTTTACAGCACAGCCGAGTACTGCAACTTTAATTGGAGCTTTGATGGTGGAGATGTATTCTTCCACTTCATTAGCTATACTGATAAGATCGATTTCGATACGACCGCAAGTTGGACAGGAGATAAGTGTTGCAGCATTGGATGATAGGCCGAACGACTTTAATACTTCACGGGCAACTTTAATTTCCTCTACAGGATCGGCAGAAAGGGAGACACGAAGCGTATTTCCAATACCTTTGCTGAGAATTGCACCAAGTCCGGCGGCGCTTTTGATACCACCAGCAAACTGTGTTCCTGATTCAGTTATTCCTAAATGTAGTGGGTAACTGAATGCTTTTGATGCTAAATCGTAGGCTTCGATTGCCAAGTTCACATCGGATGCTTTTAGCGACACGATGATATCATGGAAATCGAGGTCTTCTAGAATTTTGATATGATCTAGCGCACTTTCGACCATACCTTCCGCGGTAGGGTAGCCATACTTCTCGATGAATTTCTTCTCCAAGCTACCAGCATTAACCCCGATACGAATCGGAATTCCTTTTGCCTTAGCCGCGTTTACGACTTTAACAACACGATCGCGACGACCGATGTTACCTGGATTAATACGAATTTTGTCAACACCAGCATCGATTGCTTTTAAAGCTAGGCGATAATCGAAATGAATATCGGCTACGAGTGGAATTGAAATCTTTCTTTTTATTTCAGCAAGGGCATCTGCTGCACGCTCATCAGGGACGGCGACACGAACGATTTGGCACCCAGCTTCTTCTAGACGATGAATTTCAGCAACAGTTGCCTCTACATCGTGCGTTTTTGTTGTGGCCATACTTTGAATAAATAATTCATTACTTCCGCCTATGGTCAAATTACCAACCTTTACAGGACGGGTATTTGATCTATGTGTTCTTTCTGTCAAAGCGATTCGCTCCTTATAATCCCGATTTGCAGGATTTGTTATTATTAATGCATTACCAATCATACCATTATTCGTGTGAAAAATCATCCATATTGTTTATTAGAATTTAGTGAGAATAGGGCTGTTACCCAAATGAAAACTCCCAAAATCACCTTGGTTCGAGGAGGACTTGGGAGTTTTTACAACTTATTTTATAGGTTGCTTCATGTCTGTCGGTGGAATTTGCCGAATGACTAAGAAAATAATAAAGAAACTTACTGCCATATTGATAGTCGATAGATATGGAACCGTTATTTGGAGCCAGTACATCACCATCGTGAACACTGCTGCAAGCGTCATACTGTACGCTGCAATATTCCAGTTGTTGAAATAACTGATGCCCATACGACCGAAGCCATTCATAATAAATCCGAATAGAGCATATAGCGCAACTTTGAAGAATGAAATCAGAATCATCGCAATTAAAATGATGCCAAGTAAAATTGGAATGAAGTATTTTGACAAATCTTCCATGGATTGATAAAAGCTTACGAGGTCATTTTTGGATTTGATTCCAGCAGTTGCATAACTTACAGATTGTTCTACGCCAGGCGCTTTAATGTAAATTTTGTCCGCTAAGAAAGCAATCGCGCTGTCAGCAGAACCGATTTGATTGTCGATTTGGTCTGTTGTTAAGCTGTTAGTCGAGTCAAAGTAGAAAAAGACACTGCCTTGATCGATAGTTATTGGTTTATCTGCGTCAGAAACGAGTTTTCCATCCTCAACCGTAAAATCAGGAATGTCATTTTTGATCGTATCCGCGCCAACTTTTAACGCATCATTGGCAGCATTGGCCGTATGGAAGCCGATTGGTAAAAAAATCAGAATCGAAATAAGAATTATGTACAGAATCGATTTCCATATTTTATCCGCTCGAAAAGTCGCGATATCCTCAGGAGAGTAGATACTTTTTACAAAACGTTTGAAAATATTCATTTGTTGTGATGCACCTCATTCTTGGTTTATTTATATAATAGTAGGAATGTAAATCTCAGTTGGGAATAGCTTTCTTTATAATAGCTTGAAACTGGAAGGATTGCAAGGATAGGTAGAGTGGCTTAAAGTGCTGCGCATGGACTTTAGACAGTGGTAACTTCTGTGTTGCATATGGCGTACCTTAATTTTAAAAGAAATAAAATACGAAATTGTAAACTAGTGAAATTATCACTGTTGGTGCAAGTTAGAAGTGTTTTTCATCCTATCCTCTCGTTCCTATATAAGGCTAAGACAAGCGCTATGAATAAAATCATGGAGTTCTAATGTTGCAACAATAAAAAGATGGAAGCTGAAACGATGAATTTTAATCAACATATGTTTCAGCTTCCATCTTTTTATTTAATTCGCCACATAATAATTCCAGAACCAAATGCTTTTCCAACGGGGGCACCACCATAGTATGCAGTACCTGTTAATCGAGCTTGAAAAGTATTTCTCAGCAACGGCTGTGATATATGACCAGCAAACTTTTTAACAGGAATGTTACCGTGTAATAATCCCGAGCTTGTGTTGGTTATGCGTATTGTTCCCTTAAATGAATTTGCAGATACATACATAATTGTCCGCCAATTAATGTAGTTAGGCTTAAACGTAACCCAAAGTTTTAATTGTCCGACTAATTTAGGGCTACGTGCTGCTCTTTCGGGGCTTTGTAAATTTGGTTCCGCCATTATATTCATAGTGGCTATAGATTGCCCCAAATTTACCCCTTCAAACGCTGCGGCGGCTTCTTCTGGTGTGATTTCTGCATATGTATCACTAGGTGATACAAGGAATAAAGCTCCGGTGATTAAGAATAAACCTACTAAGTATTGAGACATTTTCCTTGTTCTGTTCATTTTGTGTCCTCTTTTCTTTGTTGTTTTATTCACATTGATGGTATCATTAGTTTATGGTAAAATCAAATGATTAAAAAAGGAGATGCGTATAATGTTCGATGGAACCATTCAAACAGGAGTCATCATGTTAAAGGATAAGTATAAACTTAACGAGAAGTCCATTTCCAAATTACTAGGCTTGGATCCAAACACTTTGGATGAAGATTATATGTCTAACTACACGGACCAAACGAATCATGCAGAATATGTATTACCTTTTTTGGTAGGGTCACTTGATGCAACGAGTGATGATGATAAGTTAGCAGGGGTTATAGAGGGATTAATATATTATTTCGATTTGAGCATTGAAACGCTCGCAATATATGCAGGAATAACTCCAACTGAAATGAAAGCTTTTACTGATGACCCTAACTCCTTGTCTATAGAGAAGAAATACCATATGGGAATGCGAATGATGTTGCTTCATTTCGTATTAAAAGAATCCTACCGAGTAGCAATTGATAACTAGGGATAAAATCATGATAAGCATCAGGCTCAGCTTTTCAGTTAAGCATTAAAATTGCAACGGTCGCCTCGTAGTGATAACCTTGTAGTTGTAGGGAAAAGTGGACTAAGTATCTCATTTGGAAGTGCTTGCTTTTTCGAATAAAGATAATCAAGGAGGAGTTTTTATTATGACATATGAATTACCTAAATTAGCTTACACATACGATGCTTTGGAGCCGAATTTTGATAAAGAAACAATGGAGATTCACTATTCAAAACATCATCAAACGTACGTAACGAAACTAAATGATGCATTAAAAGGACATGACGATTTAGCTGCTAAATCTATCGAGGACTTGGTTGCTGATTTAAATAGTGTTCCTGAAAACATTCGTACTGCTGTTCGTAATAATGGTGGCGGACATGCCAACCATAAATTCTTCTGGACAATCCTTAGCCCTCAAGGTGGCGGCGAGCCCTCTGGTGCTTTAGCAGACGCAATCAATGCTACATTCGGAAGTTTCGAGGAATTCAAAACGAAATTCGCTGATTCAGGCGTTGCACGTTTCGGTTCTGGTTGGGCGTGGTTAGTAGTGAAAGATGGCAAATTGTCTATCATTTCTACTCCAAACCAAGATTCACCGTTAACAGATGGCTACACACCAGTTATCGGTCTTGATGTTTGGGAGCACGCTTACTATTTGAAATTCCAAAATGTTCGTCCAGAATATATCAAAACTTTCTGGAACGTAGTCGATTGGAATAAAGCTGGCGAAAATTTTGACGCAGCTAAATAATTAAAAATGAGAGCCGTGTGCGTGAAAATGCATGCGGTTTTTTTGTGTAATCAGAGCGTATGAAGACTTTAAAGAGGCCTTTAACTTTTCTTAATGATTTTCTAATCAAACTCTAGTGGTAATCTCGCCAAAATTCAGCTACAATAGAGTTAGATGAGTGCTGAAAAAGGAAGGATTGTGACAAGTGAAAAATAGATTTATTAAAAAGACTGACAAACCGAAGAAGAAAAGGCAAGTAATTCCGCTACGCTTGAACATCCTATTTTTCGTTATTTTTATATTATTCTCAGCTCTGATTTTGCGCCTTGGTGTGGTTCAAATTGTTCAAGGAGAAACGTATAAGCGACAATTGGAAGAAACGGATGACGTTAGTGTGACGAAGAACGTGCCACGTGGTGTTATTTATGACCGGAACTATAACTTATTAGTAGGTAATTCAGCAGTAAAATCAATCACATATGCACGTAGTCAGAAAACACAGGCAACAGAGATGATTGCGGTTGCGAAGAAATTGGATAAATTAGTCGCGATTACGCCGGAGAAGTTGACCGAGCGTGATTTGCAAGATTATTGGATTTTGATACATGAGAAAGAATCACTAGCGCGACTTAGCAAAGCCGATCGTAATTTAGATGGTGGGAAAGTGTATAAAAAGCAGATTGCAGGCGTGACGCAAGCTGATTTGGATAGTTTGACCGAAGATGATAAACGTATCGCAACAATTTACAAGAAGATGACAGCCGGCTATGCGCTATCTCAAGTAGCGATTAAGAGTAAAGGCGTGACAGATGAGGAAATCGCGAGGGTAAGCGAGAATTTGGAAAGTTTGCCTGGTGTAGATACGACGACAGACTGGAATCGTTTTTATACGTATGATGAAACATTGCGTTCGATATTAGGTAGCGTGTCGACGGAGAAACAAGGTATTCCGAGTGATAAAGTGGATTATTACTTAGCACAAGGCTATAGCCGAAATGACCGCGTTGGTCGGAGTTATTTAGAAGCGCAGTACGAATCTGTGTTAGCAGGTCAGAAATCAAAGTCTAATAGTGTTCTGGATAGTAATGGGAATATCATTGAGACGGTTGAGAAGTATGAAGGCTCCAAAGGTAAGGATTTGGTCTTGTCTGTGGATGTTGAGTTCCAGAAGAAGATTGAGGAGATATTGAAGAAGAATATGAGGATTGGTAAAGCTGCGGGAAGTTCCGATTTGTTTGACCGAGCGTTTGCGGTAGCGATGGATCCTTATACCGGACAAGTCCTAGCATTAGCTGGACAACTGATTAATGATAAGGGTGAGTATGAAGATTATTCGCTTGGCAACTTTACCTCAGCTTACAATATGGGTTCTGCTGTAAAAGGTGCGACCGTATTAGGTGGAATAATGGATGGGGCTATCTCTGAGAATACAGTTTTTGTAGATCAACCTATTAAATTTAAAGGTACCGACAAGAAGAGCTCTTGGTTTAACCGTAATGGGGAACGCTCATTATCGCTTGACCCAGTCGGAGCTTTAGAGATTTCATCCAACTCTTATATGTATCAAACATCGATGAAAATGGCAGGAGCAAAATATGTATATAATGGACCATTACGTGCCTCGGCAGAAACTTTCGACAAAATGAGATACTATTATAATCAGTTTGGTTTAGGTGTTAAAACTGGTATTGACCTTCCAGGGGAGCAAATTGGTTTTAAAGGAGATGATAAGACAATGGGTAAAATTCTCGATTTTTCCATTGGTCAGTATGATTCCTACACTCCTTTACAATTAGCGCAGTATGGAGCAACAATTGCAAATGGTGGTTCTAGAGTTGAGCCGACAATGCTAAAAGAAATCCGTGATCCAAGTACTAATGGAGATACTGTTGGGAAGGTAGCAACAGAAATTGAACCCAAAATTTTAAATCAAATCGGTGCCCCTGATTCAGCGATTAAAGAGGTGCAAAAGGGGTTTTATGAAGTTACTCATGGCGGAAATGGTACAGGTAATAAATATTTTAAAGATGTTCCCGTTGAAGTTGCGGGTAAAACAGGTACAGCACAAGCATTTTATGATGGACCTAAAAAAGATAATGCAATGGCAAAAGTATGGAATACAACATTTGTTGGGTATGCTCCAGTTGAGAAGCCAGAAATATCTATTGCAGTTGTAGTTCCTTGGGGATATAGGGATAACGGAAGTACAGACCCTAAGGTTAATATGAAAATTTCTGAGGAAATATTTGAAGCTTACTATGATTTGAAAAAAGCAAGAGCAGAAGCTGGTAAAGATTCATCAAAAGTGGATCAGCCAATTAATAATAAGACTGCAGCAGCTGCAGCCCAATCTAAATTAAATGATTAAGTAAGAGTAGTTATTTGCTAAAATTAGTAAATATTATAATAAAAGTCTTTATGACAAACACAAAAATACAGATCAAAAATCTGAAATAGGATTTTTGATCTGTATTTTTAGATAAAGAACTTTATGGACTATCTCTGCACATTTAAATAATGTGTTAGTTCTGCATGAAATGCAAGGTACGACCAGTCTGAATTTACATGAACATCATATTGTCCAGCTTTAAGCCCTTTTAATGAAAATGAGACTTTGTAAGTACCAGCTTTATACACATCTATACGTTTGTAAAATTTAGGATCTCCTTTTTTGTATAATTCAACTACAACAGCATCAAACGGGTTTTTACCAATAACATCGATAGTTGTTGCAGTTTTTGAGTAGTTATTAGCATCGGTGTGAAAAGCAATTTTTGAAGCTCCTTTTGACGCCATTGCAAAAGCCTCAGTTGATGAAACCCCTAATACTCCCGCAAATACCAAACCTACAATCAATAAAAATGGTAAAATTCTTTTTCTAAAATTCATTACATTCTCTCCCATCATTCTTTTTTTGAACTACTCCCTAATCAACAATATGTATATAGCAAATAGAACTATACTTATCATACTGTTAATTGGTGGAATATACAACTTTAATCTATGTTAAACCTATACTATTTCCAAGGATAATATGGGTGAATTTGTTATAATCGCATAAATGAAATAGCTGTATTCTCAATTTTGATATAAAGTAACTGTACTTGGCTAATTTGCTATTTAAAAATTTTTTTCATAAACTTAATTCCACTCACCCAATTCGCTCGCTACCATCTGAATAATTCGATTTTGCATGTTGTATGCAGTGCGGCGACTCACGTGGATTTTTTGTGCAATGCCTTCCATTGTTGCGTTAGAGTTTGTGCGCCAATATCGTAGCTTGATGAATTCTTGATAGGGTTCGCCTAGTGAGTTCAGGTTACGGATGACGGTCTCGATAGATTGAACTATGGTTGAAAGCCTCTCGATTCTGATATCCAGATGAAATGCATTGTAGGGTGGGGATTGCGGATTTTTTTCGCATTTTAAATATTGTGTTAATTCCTTGATTCGTTCTATCATTCGAGGATAATTCATAATTTCATGCTCGATATAACGATAGATTTCTTTCGGCATGGTTTTGGTTGCTGTTGTCATAATATGACCTCCATTCATCTTTAATATAGGTTTATTATACAGTGGATTTTAAGTCTGAACCTGTCTGAAATCGCCCATCTTTATTTTTATTTGAGCCAACAAAAAAGCATCGATAAACGCTATTATATCAACGTTTATCGATGCTTTTATTTAGAAATCAATGATGGCATTTTGTAATTCTTTGAGATATCGTTTTTTTAGGATGGTCTCGATGACTTGGACAATTCGGTCGTATTTTCGTCTGCGGTGAGTTAGTATTGAATGAGTTAGGAGTGGTACCTGCACAATAAGCAAAATACGCTCTATCAATATTCCTAACAATAAGCCAAATGCAATCGCGATAATTTTAGTGTTGCCTTGGTATGAATAAACAAAGTACACAAGTAGACCGCCCAAGAAAGAATAGATGACGATAAACCGAAGCATGAAAAAAAGGCTGATTGACATATTTCCAGAAAGGTAGGCTTTTAAACGCTCTAAATCATTTAATGATAATTTGTCTAAGGTTTCATTTAGCGTAGCTTCATCATCAGCAACATCTACTGTAGTAGAAAGTAGTTGAGCAAATTCTTTACGGTTTGAATTTGATATTTTCAAGGGATGTTCCTCCTATAAACTATCTTTTAGGGGTTCAATGTCTTCCGATGGAGAAAATTTTTCTAGTGTGTTCTTTAACTCATCTTCATAGCGCTTGTTTAAAATAATATCCGTGATTGCGATAATGCGATCATATTTAGTTCTATTAAATGCAAGAGATATGTGTTTATGGATTGGTTTTCTAGCAAGGAGCAAACGAAGAAACTCTAAAGCACAGGTAACAGAAAATAGTGCCCAAAAAAAGAAAACAATTAAATTAGACTGATAGGTACTGAAAAGGAAAATTAGCATTCCAGAAAGAAATGAACCAATTATTATTTCTCGTTGTCTGATTGCTACAACGCGTGTGGCAGAACCCGAAAAATATGTTTTTACTTTTTCTAGCTCTTCAAGAGGAAGCCTATTTAGAGCATAGCAAAGTGACTCGATATTATCGGCTTGCTCAATTAACCCTGTTACAAGATTTGCAAAATTTTCAAGTTCTATCTTTGGTATTTTCAATGGTGAACCTCCTTGTATAATAAATAAATCTACATCCATTATACAACGAATGTAGATTTATTAGTACTATTTACTGGATGAATTATCTAAGACCACTTTAATAAGTAATATTAATCCAGCTATTGATACTGCTAAAGGTGCAACAACGGCAGTCCCTATTGTAGAAACAGCATAGGCACAGTAAAGTAAGCCACCTACAACAGAGGTTTTTAATGAGCCGGTGAGTACAGCTTCGGACACTGCGTTCATTTGTGTGTCAAGTTCTCGGTTTTTATTATCAAATATTAGCGAAACGCTCATGGAGGCATTAGTTTTATAGTTATTCGTGACTTCAATTTCTGGAACATTTGCTGTAATTGTAACTGTCAATACATCTTTAGCTGGCATCCATTTTACTGTAATATCACCTACTACTATTTTGGCCGCTAAATCAGCCACAACTTTTTTTGCATTTCCAGCATCTTCTGTTGATAGGGAGCCGGTCCAATTTGCTAATTCTTGTTGAAATGAAGCGTTGACTTTACCATCTTTTACAGAGATGGTAGTTCCTCCACTACCTGAGTTTACTAATTTTGCACTTGCAGTAAATGCAACGGTTAAATTTGGTGATATTACTCGTACATTAGTTTTCTCCATCTCTAACTCAAACGTAACCTTATCATCAACCAACGCGGCTAAACTCGAGTTTCCGTACAACACATCACGAACTCGCATCAAACGTGCACGATTTACCGCCGCGGAACTCGGTGTATCACTCACTGGTGGTGGCGTCACGACTGAAACGGCTGTATCTGCGCCGGAATACGTCACTTTATCAATATCTAATTTTCCGTTTCCTGTGCCAATGGACATTTCAAAATATTGATCGAACGCCCAGTTGTCTGGCATCGGGAAGCCGAGGTTGCCGCTGAATCCGGTGGACATATCGGCGACGAAAACGTTATCGACGAGTCCTGCGTTTTGCAGGCGACTACACACATTGCGGGCTCCGTAAACGCCAATTTGGTACGAGTGCAGGTCTTGATTTTGCTTGAATGCGGCGCGCAGGTTTTGGAAGTAGGGCACGATCAGGTCTGTAATTTGATAGTCGTAAGCGTCTAGATCGACCGCAAAATAAATCGTTGTTCCTGCTGGGAAACCGAGAGTGTACGCGGCATCAATGGCTTTATATCCGTCGCTAATGCCTTGAAGTGGTACCTCGAAATAGGGAATTTCATAGCCTCCGTCTTGATAGATTGGGAAGATTTTCAGTCCTTTTTTCAGGATCGCTGCGATTTCGGTCGGATTCATCGCTTTTGGAACGCGTGTGCCGCCGCGGATGACATTTCCTGTTAAATAGCGGCCAACGTAGCGGTAACCAGCGTTCCATAGGGTGTCAATTTGATCGGTATTCAGAACGTACGATGTGTCGCAGGCGGTCGCGGCACGGTTCGGATCGCCGGCGCTGGAAAGGAGGGCTTTGAACGTGCCCATATTAATCGCACCGGTCGTGATGCTCATTTTCATGAATTCTTGGTAGCGCTTCACGAGGTTCGTTGTCTCAGCGTCATATGTTCCACTAAACTGATTAATAGGCAGGCCGTTACACGCAAGGCTGTATTGCAAAAGTAGAACGAGCGCCTTGTTCGATGTAAAAGTGGGGATCAGGTTGGTCAGATTTGTCGTTGTACCTGGCCCAAAATTACCGTTCGCTGTCGTGCGCGCCATGCCTTCTTCTTTTTGCAGGGCGTAAATGAGCGATGTATTCGTGTCGCGACCGTATAAACCGTCACATGGAACGAGCGAGCCAATCCAAGCGCTGTAATCTCGATTTAGATTCTGCTGAACGGTCCGAACGGCGAAAATGCCACCGCTTACCGTCTGAAACGCGCTCATATTAAGCAAGGATTTCATAATAATCGTCGATACGACACCATCTTGCGTCGAGAGTCCAGCGTCTTTTTGAAACATTTTAACGGCGATTTGCGTTTGTCCGCCGAATACCCCTGTGAAACCGCCGGGGCTGTAGCCTTTGCAGTAAAACGCGCCTTGCAGGATATAGTTGATATTGCTCGGTTTGGCGTCGCTTGCTCCGATAGTTAGCGGTTTGAATGCTTTCTCCGTTCCCGGCCCGAAATTATCCGCGGTAGGTGAGATGCCAAGTTCAATTTGAAGGGCGCGCGTCAACGCATACACCGTCGTCCAGCCCGTTTTTCCGTTTTCAGGAATCGTTTGATAATCGCCTTTCGCGACATATCCTTGATACGTTTTGTTCAACCAACTTTGTACTGTTTTTACCATTTCATCCATTTGTGTCAACTCCAATTCTCTATTTATGCTGTCTTACAAGAACTATCTTACAATGAAAAAGCACGTGGAAAATGCAGAAAAAATGCAAACAAGTTTTCAGCCGAAATAAAAATTTTCAATTTCTCCTCAAAATCCCGTGCAAAAACCTGATAAATGGCTTCTTTTATGGTATGATAAGTTAAATGTGAAAAAACGAAGTCCGATTAAGGAGCTCTGTTTTCCTTTTTCGACAAAATATATAAAATCCAAGGGGGAAATAGAATGACAAAAAGTTATCACGTGGCTGTTGTTGGCGCGACTGGTGCTGTTGGGACGCAAATGATTCAATTACTGGAAGATGTGACGTTTTCTATAAAAGAAGTTTCATTTTTATCTTCGGCTCGTTCAGCTGGTAAGAAATTGATGTTCCGCGGGGAAGAAGTAGAAATTAAAGAAGCAACGCCTGAAAGTTTTGCGGGTGTGGATATTGCTTTGTTCAGTGCTGGTGGTTCGATTTCTGAACGTTTTGCAAAAGATGCAGTGGCACATGGCGCAATTGTAGTCGATAATACGAGTGCGTTCCGGATGCATCCAGATGTACCGCTTGTTGTTCCTGAGGTGAATCCTGAGGCGTTGCGTGAGCACAAAGGCATTATTGCGAATCCGAACTGTTCGACAATTCAAATGGTCGCAGCATTACAACCGATTCGCGCAGCTTTCGGCTTAAACCGGATTATCGTCTCGACATACCAAGCTGTCTCTGGTTCTGGTATTCAAGCAATTGAAGAGTTGCAAACGCAATCTCAAGCTATTTTGAATGGAGAAGATTTTACGCCTGCTGTGATGCCGGTAAAAGGCGATAAAAAGCATTTCCAAATTGCGTTTAATGCGTTGCCACAGATTGATGTTTTCACGGATAATGACTATACATACGAAGAGATGAAGATGGTCAATGAAACGAAGAAAATCATGAGCGATGCGTCAATGAAAGTTGCGGCAACGTGTGTGCGTATTCCAGTTATCACGGGACATTCGGAGTCGGTTTACATCGAAGTGGATCAGGATAATGTCAAAGTTTCTGAGATTCAAGAACTTCTGCGCAATGCGCCTGGTGTTGTTTTGGAAGATGATACGGCGAATCAAGTATATCCGCATGCGGCGAGTTCTGCTGGTAAAAAAGAGGTTTTCGTTGGGCGGGTTCGTCATGATTTAGACGATTCGAAAGGATTCCACATGTGGATTGTATCGGATAATTTACTAAAAGGCGCAGCGTGGAATTCGATTCAAATTGCTGAATCTTTAATCGAGCAAAAAATCATCTGAAAAACGCGAAATAATTGAGGTGTAACGAATGAAAATTATCGTGCAAAAATTTGGTGGGACTTCCGTTCAAAACGAGGAGTCCCGCCAGCTTGCATTTAATCATTTACAAAGTTCAATCGATCAAGGCTATAAAGTTGTTGTTGTTGTTTCGGCAATTGGTCGATTAGGTGATCCTTACGCGACGGATACGTTGCTGGAACTCATTGGGGCGAAAGAAACGCGGTTGTCATTACGTGAACAAGACATGCTGCTTTCTGTTGGTGAAACGATTTCTACAGCGGTTTTCACGAATATGCTTTTAGAGGCTGATATCAAGGCTACGGCGTTTTCAGGGGCTCAAGCTGGAATCAGGACATCCGGTGAATACACGGCGGGCAAAATTTCTGAGGTGGATGTGACGCGATTGCGCCAGACATTGGAAACCGTCGATATTGTTGTCGTTGCAGGTTTTCAAGGTAGTGCGCCAAATGGTGATATCACAACGCTTGGTCGTGGTGGAAGCGATACTTCTGCTGCAGCGCTTGGCGTAGCACTTGCCGCCGAAAGGATTGATATTTTTACGGATGTTGATGGAATGTACACAGCCGATCCGAGAATTGTTAAAAATGCGCGTTCTTTGCCGACTGTGAGTTATAATGAAGTTAGCAACATGGCTTATCAAGGTGCCAAAGTGATTCATCCACGTGCTGTTGAGATTGCGATGCAGGCCAAGATTCCGTTGCGCATTCGTTCGACATATTTAAAGGGAGAGGGCACACTTGTTACGTCGCAAACCGATGTTAGCGGTCGTTTTGATGTGAAGGAGCGCCTTGTTACAGGGATTGCACATGTGACGAATTTGACGCAGCTTCGTGTTAAGACAGACCATGTCCATACCCAGCAGGAAGCCTTCGCAATTTTGGCGGAAGCAAGTATTAGTTTAGATTTTATTAATATATCGACAAACGAGATTGTATTTACCGTACCAGAACAAAAGCGTGAACACGTGTTGGCACTCTTGAAGGAAGCATCTTACGTGGCCGAAACGACCGAGAATTGCGCGAAAGTTTCCATCGTTGGAGCGGGAATCGCAGGTGTACCAGGAGTTACCGCTAAGATTGTATCTGCTTTATCCAGTGAAAACATCGCTATTTTGCAGTCAGCAGATAGTCATACCACAGTTTGGATTCTAGTTGAAGAAACGGATTTAATCGCCGCAGTAAATGCACTTCATGACGAGTTTTGCATTGAAAATGAATTGGAGGAGGAATAACATAATGGATTTTGGAAAAGTAGTGACAGCCATGGTGACGCCGTACAATTCTGAGAAAGATAAAGTGTGCAAAAAAAGAATTCACCGTTTAGTCAACCACCTCATTGAAAATGGTTCAGATGGGCTAGTAGTAGCAGGTACAACGGGTGAGTCCCCAACTATTTCGCACGATGAAAAGATTAAGTTGTTCAAGCAGGTCGTGGAAACAAACCAAGGACGCGCTAAAATCATTGCAGGAACTGGTTCGAATAATACGGCGGAAACAATCGCTTTTACGAAAGAAGTAGAAGAAATCGGCGGTATTGATGCTGTTCTAATCGTGGCACCGTACTATAATAAACCAAACCAAGCTGGTCTGTACGCTCATTTTGCGGCAATTGCAGAGGCGACGACGTTACCAGTAGTCATTTATAACATTCCGAGTCGATCGATTGTAAATATAGAACCAGAAACGATTATTGAACTATCCAAAATTGAGAACATTGTCGCAGTAAAAGAATCTAGCGGTAATTTTGATAACATCACAAAAATTATTGCAGAAACTAGTGATGATTTTACGGTTTACAGTGGTGATGATAGTTTTACATTGCCGATTTATGCACTTGGTGGAGCGGGTGTTATTTCAGTTGCGAGCCACATTATCGGGCCTGAAATGCAGACGATGCTTCGCGCTTTTGACGAAGGCGATACGAAGAAAGCAGCAGAAATTCATGGTAAGCTAGTGCCGTTAATGAACACGCTATTCATCGCTCCGAATCCAGCTCCGGTGAAACATCTGGTTAATAAATTAGACATTGATGTTGGGCACTTACGATTACCACTCGCGCCATTAACAGACACAGAAATTACAAAAATTGAAGCAGCATACAAAAATTATTTGAAATAAGAGGAAGGAGGAATAACTTTGACAATAAAAAAAGCAAAACATATTAAGATTATCCCACTTGGCGGTGTGGATGAAAGTGGCAAGAATTTATACGTAGCTGAAGTGGATGAATCTCTTTATATTATGGATACAGGCTTGATGTTCCCAGAAGACGAATTGTTGGGCATCGATGTCGTTATTCCAGACATTAAATACTTAGAGGATAATCAAGACCGGATCGAGGCTATTTTTCTAACGCACGGTCATGAAGATGCAATCGGAGCTTTACCATACGTTTTGGCCAAAATTAAGGCGCCAGTTTATGGAACAGAATTGACAATTGCACTTGCTAAAGCAGCATTAAAAGAACATAAAAAAGTTCGCTTCAACGACTTCCATATTGTTGATGGAAAAACGAAATTATCATTCCCAAATATCGATGTAGAATTCTTCCGTACAACGCATTCAATTCCTGATTCTGTCGGTATTATTTTAAATACAAGTGAAGGCGCGATTGTCTATACAGGCGATTTCAAATTTGATCAATCCGCAAAACCAGGATATGAAACTAGCCTAGGTCGTATCGCTGAAATTGGTGAAAAAGGTGTGCTTGCATTACTTTCTGATAGCTCTGAGGCAGAACATGCCGGTGCTACATCAAGTGATAGTCTTATAGATGAGGAAATTCGCCACGCTTTTCATTCTGCACCAGGGCGTGTTATTGTAGCGTGTGTGGCTTCTAATCTCGTTCGTTTACAACAAGTTTTGGACGCATCATTTGCGACAAATCGTAAAGTTGCAATCGTAGGGAAAGAATTGGAACGCGTTTTTGATATTTCGGTAAAATTGAACAAGATTCAGTTGCAGAGCGAAGAACTTGTTGTGCCATTAAAAGAAGCGAAAAAGCTACCAAAAGACAAACTTGTCATCATTGAAACAGGTAATCTTGGTGAACCAATTCAATCATTACAACTGATGACAAAAGGTAAGCATCCAAAAATAAATGTCGAAAAAGGCGATACAATCTACATCACATCGACGCCATCCCCGTCATCAGAAACTATTTTAGCGAAAACGATTGATATGCTATACAAAGCAGATGCAACTGTATTAACGATGAACAGAGATTTATTTGTATCCGGTCACGGCAGTCAAGACGATTTAAAATTAATGTTAAACTTAATGAAACCAAAATACTTCATCCCAGTTCACGGTGAGTATCGGATGCTGATTGCACACGCTAAACTAGCATATCAAGTCGGAATCCCGAAATCAAACGTATTCGTAGCCGGAAAAGGTGAAGTTATCGAATATAAGAATGGTCGCATGAGCGCTGGAAACCGAGTGTTTGCAGGGAATACATTGATTGACGGACTCGGTGTAGGAGATGTTGGGAATATCGTACTGCGCGATCGTAAACTATTATCAGAAGATGGTATTTTTATCGTTGTTGTTACATTGAACCGTAAGTCCAAAGCGATCATCTCTGGACCGGAAATCATTTCAAGAGGTTTCATCTACGTTCGTGAATCTGAGCATCTATTGGAAAAATCATCCGAAGTCGTAACAAAGATTGTCGAGAAGAACTTACAAGATAAAGAATTCGAGTGGGCGAAACTAAAACAAGACATCCGCGACCAATTGAACCGATATTTATTCGAACAAACGAAACGTAGGCCAATGATATTGCCGATAATAATGGAAGTGTAGGGAAGTGCTGAAACGGCCCGTTCAGCTCCGACAAAAACTGGAGCGGCCGCAGTAAAAAGCCGACCTAGCTTTTTGCGGAGGGCGTGAAGTATTCGAGGAGTTGGCTGTTGAAGTTGGATCCGGAGTTGCTGAGCATGACATAGAACATGGATTACATGCTCACTTCGTTCTCATGCATATTGAGGTTCTAAATCAGCAAAAAACGCTACTTAAGAACCACAACATAGGGGGCGCAGTGAAAACCCTCTTTTGGTTTTTGCGGAGGCCACGAAATTTCCGAGAGGCTGGCTGTTGGAGCTGGATCCGGAGGCGCCAAACCAAAAAGGTATAAAATCCAAAATCGGATTTTATACCTTTTTCTTTACTCATTTTCCAAGTAATGCTTCATCCTTTCCTCAAACTTAGCATCACTCCAAATCTCACCACAACTATATTCCGCCACAGCCTTTGCAACTGCCATTGATACATCAAATAATTCAGAAACTGCAGGGAGCAGTGTATCGTCACGCGTATCAAAAGAGCCAATTGCTTCCGCTGCAACAGAAAGCATCCCTGTATCAATCTGCGTAGCACCGCCTAAAATCGCACCTAAAGCAAGCCCAGGATAAGCCAACGCATTATTGGCCTGCGCAATCCGATGTTGCTTCTCCTTAAAAATCACGTCTGCAAAAGGGCTTCCAGTTGCAACTAAAGCTTTACCATCCGTCCAATCAAATAAATCTTGAGGTTGCGCTTCAGCCAAAGTAGTTGGATTTGAAATCGGAAAAATAATAGGTACTTCACAAAAACTTGCCATCGATGTCACAATTTCTTTCGTAAAAGCACCTGTGGCAGTCGATGTCCCAATTAAAACAGTCGGATGAAGCGTAGCAACCGCCTCTGCCAAAGAAAGCCCAGCCAAGTCCTTTTGCTCCGAAATCAGTCCATCTTTTCCAAAGAAGTAGAAACTGGAATTCGCCTCATCAGTTGTCAAACCTCGATCTATTAGCCAATCCTTTATCTGCGACGCAATCCCAAGCCCAGCACTTCCAGCCCCAAAAATAAAAATTCGTTGCGCATGGAGATTGGCTTCGATCCGCTTAAATGCTGCACTAAGCGCTGCTAAAACAATAATCCCAGTCCCTTGGATATCATCATTAAACGAAAATAAGTCTACATATCTTTGCAATAACCTGCTCGCATTTTTTTGCCCAAAATCTTCCCAGTGAAGTAGGGCATTTGGATAAAAATCCTGAATCTCGCGAATAAATGCTCCGATAAAATCATCATATTCCACGCCAAAAGCGCGTTTTTGACGTAATCCAAGATAGTATGGATCCGTTAATAATTCTGAATTATTTGTCCCAACATCAAGCATAACAGTCAAAATTCGCTCAGCTGGAATATCTGTGGCCACCGTATAAACAACACCTTTTCCAGCCACAATTTCACTACCACCAATACCCCAGTCGCCAATACCTAGAATACCTTCACCATCTGTTACAATCACGATATCAATTCGTGGATGCTGCGCTTTCACCATTGCCATCAAGTTAGATAATTCTAAAACCTGGTCTATCGAAAAATAAATACCAGCCGTTCCATCATAACAATGACTAAAGCGCTTAATTGGCTCGCTAATCGTTGGTGTATAAACAATTGGCAACAATACATCAAGATTTGCCCTAACCAGTGTATAATACAGATCCTTCCTTTGCTCACGAAGCGTACGCAAAAACAAATACTGTAAAAAAGCTGTCGGTAATTCTTGAACTCGCGCCATTTGCATCGCCATTTCCTGCTCTAAATTCAATACTCGGCTCGGTGAAAAAGGCGTCATTCCACGATTATCGCGTGCCTCTTTTGACCATTGAAGATTTGTCAGCAAACCATTTTTATTTTGCAAAATATTCACGTCATTTCTCTCCCTTAAGCGCTACTTTTTTAAGGCGTTCAACATCTTTTGCGGCTTCGGAAAGCGTCAAATTTTTCGTTTCTGGCGCCCAAGCAATCGATACAATCGTTCCAATAATGAGAATAACTGCAAGCCCCATTGTTGAAAATTGAATACCAAAACTTGCCGTTGTAATTGGCAGCAAGAAAGTACCCATTGCCGAACCTAATCTACTCATTGATGTTGCAAAACCAACACCTAGCGACCTAATCTCAGTCGGGAAACTCTCAGCAGGAAAGACACCAACCAAGTTACTAACTGCAGACATAATCAGTGTAAAGCCGGCAAAAACAACGATCATCAAGAAACTAGCGCTCGTTGGCAAGACGCTCAAAAGCACCAACATCACACTGAGAAAAATAAAAGAATAAATCAGGAAGCCGCGTCTAGAGAAGATAATTGTGAACCAAATACCAAGTACAGCCCCAACGATTAGGATTACATTAAGCAGTAAATCAGTTCCAAAATTCTCGCTAAGGCCCATCAAATTCAAAATCGACGGCAAGAAAGTATAAATTGCAAAGTAGGGAATAACAAGGCAAACAAAAAACAAACTATTAAAAGCCGTCCGTTTTCTCATATCCTTACTGAATAATGCCATGAAGCTACGTTTTTTAGTGGACTCCACCATCTCATCATCCAACATCACATTTGCTCCAACATGTTTCTGCACAATTGCAAGTGCTTCCTCTTTACGGCCTTTACTGATTAGCCAACGAGGTGATTCCGGCGTTCCAATTCGTAAAATTAAAATTAAGAAAGCAGGCAAAGCAGAAGAAGCCAGCATAATTCGCCATGCATCAGGACCTATTGATTGCATATAAAAGCCCACAAAGCTCGCCGCAACGTAGCCAAATGTCCATATCACACTAAACGATCCAAGCAAAACCCCACGATGTTTTCTCGGCGCAAATTCAGCAAGCATTGTATGCCCGACGCTATAGTCCCCACCAAGCCCAATTCCTAGTAACACGCGACATAAAAACAATTCTAATGGCGTATCCGCAAAAAACTGTAGCGCTGAACCAAGTGTAATAATAATGAAACTGGTCACAAAAATTTTTTGACGGCCAATATAGTCAGAAATCCAACCTAAAAGCAAGCTTCCTAAAAATAGACCAATTAGCGCCGAACTACCAATTAAACCAACCCAAAGATGCGTGAGTCCCATTTGTGGTTGAATGAGTGTTAAAGCAAAACCGATAACACCGATAATATAGCCATCTGTGAAATGGGCTCCAAACGTTAAACCAGCGATTTTAATATGAAATTTATTTAAAGGTGCGTCATCTAATCGAATCAAATTGTTCGTACTTGTCGACATAAGTAAATCCTCCTATTTCCTAAATGTAAGGGATTACAAAAACATTTTTGCTGGGGGATTAAAAAAGTTCGGATAGCGAAAAAATAATTTCACTATTCGCTCTCTATCCTACGACAAAATCACAAACTTTGTCAATACTTTATTTTTAGCAAGCATCAGATAGGCTATTGTTGCATTGAAGGGGATAAATTAGTTTGTGAATAATATATCAAAAAAGCAAGATAACGCAACTCCCATTTTTAGTGGACGGCGCGAATCTTGCTACTGAATTATTCCATACTTGTTTCACGGAGTATCGATGTTGTCATTAAATCACGATATTTTCTAATAATCGGTAATGCTTCGTTCATCTTGTCCTTAGTGAACCGAAAACCTGGTCCAGAAACGCTCAGCAAAGCAATTAACTGCTGATTTTGGTCCATTATCGGAAGAGAAAGCCCATTTTCAGCCGTTTCTAACTCGCCAAATACAGTTGCATAACCATTTTTTTGAATCAAAGCAATCTCGGCGCGGAGCTTGGCTGGATCAGTAATTGTACTCGGTGAATAACTCGTTAAATGCCCAGCGAGAATTGCCTCCAAGTCATCCTTTTCCAGCAAACTAAGAACAATTTTGCCACTTGAAGTGGAGTGAAGTGGCAGCTCAACATGGATATAATCAATGAGCTTTACTTGATCTTTAGGCACCAATTGTTCGATGGTTAAAGTCGTTGTTGTGAGTGGCAGGCTTAGATGCACGCTCTCATGAACTTCGGCGCACAGTTCTTTCATCAAGTGGTGCGTCCGGCGAATAAGAAACTGATGGTAATTATTCTTATTTGATAGCAAATAAAAAAATGTACCGACTGTATAAAGCTTTGTTTGCGCATTGCGTTCAATAAGGCTTTGCTCTGCGAGAGAATTAAGTGAGCGCCAAATGGTTGTACGGTTAAATCCCGTTTTGGCGATAAGATCATTAATCGAAAGTCCAATCTTACTTTCACTGATCATTCTTAATAATAAAAGCGCTTTATCAACGGATTGCACAGTAGAAATATTTTTTTTAGGTGAGTCTTCCATTATTTTTTTCATACTATTTATTATAGCTTTAAAAGCACATTTTTTCAATTTAGAGTCGTTGGGGCAGAGGCAAGTCAGGTTTTATTGCTAATAGTACGTGCATAAAAACACAATGTTGACGTTGCTTTTTTTCTGTCTTATAATAACTTTAAATTCAAATTAAGAAATATAAAATTCGTATTGTGAACAAAATAGTTGGGGGATTATTTTCAAAATGCGACTTTTATAGAGGTGAAAGTGTAGCTTACTGCATTTTTCGTAAGCGGTTTCTTTATTTGAACGCAATCAAAAGCAGAAATTTAAAGAAAGGTCGGACAGGAATAATGACTGAGACGGTTGAATCACGGATAGAACGAGATTATCTTGGTGAAGTAGAAATTCCAGCAAATCGGCAATACGGTATTTTGACGGCACGCGCAGTAACTAATTTATCTTTTTCTGGTACTTTACTATCTGGAAAACCAACTTTTATTCGGGCGATGCTAGAAGTAAAGAAGGCTGCAAGTTTAGTTAATATGGCGACCTCAGAGCTCAGTGTTGCAAAAGGAAGGGCAATTGTGACGGCGTGCGATGCGTTGATGGAAGCTGCTAATTGGGATGATTTTGTTGTTGATGCTTATCATGGGGGTGGTGGCATCGCGACGAATGTGAATGTAAATGAGGTGGTGGCGCACGTTGCCGGAATGGGCGTCGATGCAACGAATGATGTGAACGGTTCACAATCGACAGCTGACGCGTGTCATACGGCGCTATATATTGCGCTATACCGTGATTTTGAGCAGTTGGTGGCTAGTATGGATATTTTGAAATTGGAAATGACAGATAAGGTGGCTAGTTTTGCAGAAATCGATACGATTAGTCGAACTTGTATGCAAGATGGCATGCGCTTCAAGCAAGGTGAGCGTTTCAGCGGTTATAAGGAGGTTTTGGAGCGTCGCCAGCAAAAAGTGATAAATGCAATGCCGGCTTTGTTGACGGTGAATCTTGGAAAAACGGTGATTGGCTCGGGGACAGGTGCTAGTAAAGCATACCAAGCAGAAATAATGAACCAGTTGCGCGATGTGACTGGCTTAGAGCTTTGTTTGACGAAAAATGGTTTTGATACTGCACAAAATATTGATGCTATTACAGAACTAGCGGATATTTTGAAACTTTATGCAGAAACATTGCTAAAAATTTGTCAGGATTTGCGGTTTTTATCATCAGGTCCGGAGACGGGAATAGGCGAGCTTGTGTTGCCTGTTTTAATGGCAGGTTCTACATTTTTCCCAGGAAAGGTGAATCCTGTTATTCCGGAAACTGTGATGCAGGGCGCTTTTAGTATCATCGGTAAGGTGGAGACAATACATCTTTGCTACCGGCACAGCGATACCGATCTCAATGTGTTTGAACATATGGCGGGCATGCAATTGTTGGAAATTGTGACACAACTCCGTGAGATTGTGACGTTGCTTGCCGAACGCTGCTTGCAGGGATTGAACGTCAATGAATCGCGATGTACAGCGTATGCCAAGGCACTGATTCCAATCGTTGTGGATTTGAAAGAGCATTTTACGTATCGGGAAGTGCAAAATTTACTAGCTGAAAAGACGAGACAAGAACTATTAGAAATTTTAGAAGGAGTGGCGATAAATGATAGCAGAATTTAAGGGGATTGAGCAACCAAAATTGGAGTGGGCGAAATCGTGGTTAAATAGGCCGAAAAAAATGTACATTGGCGGTCAGTGGATCGAAACTTCACGGACGATTGAGTCGATTAGTCCGATTGATGGTACGGTGATTGGCTCAATCTATGCTGGCAGTGAGAAAGAAGTGGGGATGGCCGTGTCGAGTGCTAAAGCAGCTTTCGAAACGACTTGGAAAAAGGTGGCACGTAAGGAACGGGCAAAAATGATGCGTGACATTGCGCGTTTAATTTTAGAACATCAAGCAGAACTGGCAACACTTGAGTCGCTTGATAACGGAAAATTATACACCGAGTCATATCAAGATGATGTGCAGGAAGCAGCAGATTTATTTGACTATTATGCAGGATGGACGAATAAATATTACGGCGAAAATAATCCTGTTGAAGGTGATTTTCTAAGTGTGACGACGCGCGATCCAATTGGTGTTTGTGGGCAAATCGTTCCGTTTAATTTCCCAATCGATATGGCAGCTTGGAAATTGGCACCGGCGCTTGCAATGGGAAATACGGTCATCTTAAAACCGTCTGAGAAAACATCTTTTTCAGCTATTCGCTTATTTGAAATTATTGATGAGGCCCGCATTTTGCCAGCAGGCGTGATTAATTTAGCACTTGGAGATGGGCTTGTTGGTCAGGCACTAGCACGACACAATGATGTTGATAAAGTTGCATTTACGGGAAGCACTGAAATTGGGCGCGATTTAGTGCGTGCATCGGCTGAGTCTAATTTGAAGGCAGTATCACTTGAGCTTGGTGGCAAATCGCCAAATATTATTTTTGCAGATGCACCGGATTTGGATAAAGCGATTGAAACATCTTTTTATGGGCTTTTCACACACAAAGGAGAGAAATGCTCGGCACCAACAAGGTTAATTGTCCAAAATGAAATATACGATAAAGTGGTTGCAAAACTGGCGGAATATGCAGATAGCTATAAATTAGGCAATCCATTTCATCCAGATGTACAGCAAGGTGCGTCGGTTTCAGAGGCTCATATGGAGAAGATTCTTGGCTATATCGAGAGTGCGAAAGAAGAGGGCGGGACAGTTGCAGCTGGAGGATTCCGAGATATGACAGGAGATAATGCACGCGGGTTTTATGTTCGTCCGACAATTCTATCTGACATGAATAACACGATGAAAGCAGTGCGTGAGGAGATTTTTGGCCCGGTTCTTTGTGTGATTCCATTTGAAACGGAAGAAGAAGCTGTAAGCATCGCGAATGATACGACATATGGCCTTGCTGCTGGTTTTTGGACGAATGATGCTAGTCGCACACACCGTGTGGCGAATCAACTTGAGGCTGGGATGGTTTTCGTCAATAAATATGGTTGTTACGATTTTGCAAGCCCGTTCGGAGGCTGGAAACAAAGTGGTTGGGGCAAGGAATTCGCGGTACATTCACTTGCTGCTTACACGAAACAAAAAGCAATCTGGTTCGCTTATTAAATTTGACACGAGCGTCGATACCCGAATTGGAGTAAGGCGCTTTTCTAGGGGGATAAATCATGAAAATGAAAGCAGCGGTTATGACTAAATTAGGGCAACCGTTAGAAATTAAAACAGTGGACCTAGCCGATCCGAAAGAAACAGAAGTACTTGTAAAAATGAAAGCAACAGGTGTGTGTCATAGTGATTTAAATGCTTTTGAAGATGGAGCTACGCCAACACCGAGCATTTTAGGGCATGAAGGTGCGGGTATTGTTGAAAAAGTTGGGAGCGCTGTCACTGGTGTGAACCCTGGTGATCACGTGGCGCTAAACTGGGTACCATTTTGCGGTACGTGTGATTACTGTGCGGCAGGTACGCCGAATTTATGTGAATCTGCTTTTGGACCAATGTTTGATGGGACTTTACTCGATGGGACATCCAGGCTTTCTATTGATGGGGAGCAGGCTTACCATTATTCCTTATTATCAACTTTTGCGGAATATACAGTTGTCCCTGAAAAATCATGTGTAAAAATCCCTAAAAACATGCCTTTTGCAGAAGCTTCTCTTATTGGTTGTGGTGTAGCAACGGGATACAATGCTGCTGTGCGTGCTGCGGGCGTTACTCCAGGTTCAACTGTTGCTATTTTCGGTATTGGTGGGGTTGGCGTAAATGCGATTCAAGGTGCTAAAATTGCGGGTGCAGAAAAAATCATTGCATGCGATATTAAAGCTGATAATTTAGAACTTGCAAAGAAATTCGGCGCCACGCATGCAGTCAATTCGCTAGATAAAGATGTGATTGAGCAGATCCAATCGCTTAGCGGTAATCTTGGTGTTAATTTTGCTATTGATTGTTCTGGGAATACGATTGCGACGGAAACAGCATGGAAAGCTACACGAAAAGGTGGAACTACAGTTGTAGTCGGCGCGTTTCATCCAAGTAAACAAGTAGCGTTACCGGCAGGCGGTTTCCACCGAGTTGCGAAAACATTGCGCGGTAGTTTTTATGGTGATTCTCAGCCATTTCGTGATTTTCCAATACTTGCGCAATTGTACTTAGACGGAAAACTTAATTTAGATCACCTAGTTTTGCGAAAAATTAAGCTAGAGCAAATCAACGAAGCTTTTGCAGACTTCTACGATATTAGTGCAGTTAATGTGGGAAGAACGGTTATTGAATTTGCTTAAAAACAATGTAGACTAGAGCAGTAATGTTTTAGTCTTTTTTTGTCTTATTTGAGGGAGATATTTTATAAGATTTGCTGAAAAAGGCTACACGCTCGCAATACTTGCGTACATATTGAAAGCTCTAATGTTAAGTGAAAGATGCTTTATAAGAGCTGCTGAAGGATTACCTGCTCGCGAAGCTCGCATGCATATTGAAGCTCTAATATTCAGTGAAAGATGCTTTATAAGAGCTGCTGAAGGATTACCTGCTCGCGAAGCTCGCATGCATATTGAAGCTCTAATTCAGCAAAAGATGCTTTATAAGAGCTTCAACATATGTTATAGTACAATAATAACAATCAGGCAAGGAGAGTTAAAACATGGCCATTTGGTTAACATTAATGGGTGTCTCATTTCTAGGGTTCATCATCGGACTTATCATGCTATTCGCCCAATCACAACGCAAAATCGGCATTTTCGTCGTAACTGGGGCTAGTATTCTTATCATCATTTCTATTATCGGCGTATTTATTTCATTTGGTAATTACAGCAAGCTCCAAGAACAAGTTGCAAGTTATTCCTCTGATAGCAAGACTGGTAAAACGAAATCAGAAGGAATAGAAATATATAATGTGAATTGGCATAATAATGCGGATGGAATGGATAAGAAAATTTCAACCGTTACTGTCGAGAAGAAGGTTGTACATTCTACAATGGAAGATAAAGACATGCCAGGAACACTCACGATTGCAATCGAAATTAAAAATAACACAAAAGATGAATTGCTTACCTATCCGTTACAAGGTGAGCTAACAACAATCAATGGACAACAATTAGCTGCTGATATTATTTTATCAGATATTATTGATGGCAAAATGAAGCCGGGTGCTACAATAAAGGGGCGTATTGTTTTTCCGCTTGACAAACTGGATAAGGTTTCTGATATTCAGTGGTTCCAATTTTCATGGTCGACATATAATAAAGACAAGCTGATCAAAAGCGATACAGGACGACTTAATTTGAAAAAATGATAAATAGCGCTTCTTATCTGGGAAACCCGGTGGGAAGTGCTATTTTTGACTAGGAAATAAGCATTTTATGTATACAATCCGATTTTTTATCAGAATTATAGCGATGAATGGTATCTGCATTCTAAAAAATTTAGAGGAACGCCTATTCACAATGCTCATAAGTATATTGGGGCTGTGACTCATTGCATTTCGAACAGTCCCAACAAATAAAAAAGCAGTAGACGTGCCATAATACGGCGTCTCTACTGCTTTTTTCAACTTACTCCGTCACATTCAATGCTTCAGCAAGATACTCATCGTATGAAATTTCTTTATTATAGAACTGATCTTTTGAAAGGTTGATGATACGTGTCGCAACACTTTGCAAGAACTGGTGGTCATGTGATGCGAAAATCATCGCCCCTTTAAATTGAATCATCCCGTTATTTAGCGCAGTAATTGATTCCAAATCTAAATGGTTGGTAGGTTCGTCCATCAACAGCACATTGGCACCAGAAAGCATGTTTTTCGATAGCATACAACGAACTTTTTCACCACCGGAAAGAACGCGAACTTTTTTCAATACTTCGTCGCCACTAAACAGCATGCGGCCCAGGAAACCGCGAAGGAAAGCCTCGCTATCATCTTGTGGCGAATATTGGCGTAACCATTCTACAAGATTTAAGTCGTTCTCCTCGAAGAACTCTGAGTTGTCTTTAGGGAAGTAGCTTTGAGTTGTTGTTACACCCCATTTATATTCACCTTCATCAGGTTCCATTTCACCAGCAAGGATTTGGAAGAATACTGTTTTTGCAACTTCATCGTCACCAACAAGCGCAACTTTGTCATTACGATTGATGATAAAGCTCACGTTATCAAGTACTTTCACACCATCAATTGTTTTCGAAAGGTTCGTCACAGTAAGGAGATCATTCCCAACTTCTCGGTCAGGATTGAATTGTACGAACGGGTAGCGACGACTTGAAGGCTGAATATCCTCAAGTGTAATTTTATCAAGCATTTTCTTACGGCTAGTCGCTTGTTTTGATTTCGAAGCGTTAGCCGAGAAACGTGCGATAAAGGCTTCCAATTCTTTAATCTTTTCTTCTTTCTTCTTGTTGCGATCGCCCATCATTGTTTGTGCCAATTGACTAGATTCATACCAGAAATCATAGTTACCGACATACAGCTTAATTTTGCTGAAATCAAGATCGGCAATATGCGTACATACTTTATTAAGGAAATGACGGTCATGGGAAACTACGATAACCGTATTCTCAAAGTTGATTAAAAATTCTTCTAACCAATGAATCGCTTTAATGTCCAAATGGTTGGTAGGCTCATCCAGAAGTAAAATATCAGGCTTGCCGAATAGTGCTTGTGCTAGCAAAACTTTGACTTTTTCACTACCTGTAAGGTCTTTCATTAATTTATCGTGCAAGTCAGTCGTGATACCCAGTCCATTAAGCAAAACAGCAGCGTCAGGTTCTGCATCCCAACCATCCAGTTCTGCAAATTCACCTTCTAGCTCTGCAGCACGAATACCGTCTTCATCGCTGAAATCTTCTTTTGAATAAATCGCGTCTTTTTCTGCCATGATTTTGAAAAGTTGCTCATGTCCGCGAATAACGGTTTTCAAAACAACTTCTTCATCATATTGGAAATGATCTTGTTTCAAAACAGTTAAACGTTCACCAGCCGGAATATGCACGTTACCACTTTGTGAATCAAGCTCACCAGAAAGCACCTTTAAGAAAGTAGATTTCCCCGCACCGTTTGCACCGATTAAGCCGTAACAATTTCCAGGTGTGAATTTAATGGAAACATCTTCAAACAATTTTTTATCGCCAAAACGTAAAGATACATTATTTACAGTTAACATTTTCGTCCTCCCAAATTCGCGCGTTCTCAACTGAAATTTTCATATTGAATGCCAAAAACGCAATTACTCCTATTCTATCACGAATACTCATGCAATGAAAGAGCAGGGAACTGGACTTTCTAAAATATACTGCTATAATGAGAACCAGATAGTCAAATAAGGCGCCAAAGCTTACAAATCTTGGTGTATTGTTTGGGCATCCATGATTTGGGACTGAAATAGAATCCACTTCATGAATAGACGTTACCACAGGGGGGGCCTTGGCTGAGATTGATTTCTGATTTTTAGGAATCTGACCCTTTGAACCTGTTCGTTAATACGAGCGTAGGGATTGTGGCGAATGAAGTTATATCTGATTACATAAGTTTGATGATTTGACTCCTTTCTTCTGCGGTACGTTTTTTACCAAAAAAAGAAAGGGGTATTTTTATGCGTAATACGCGATTGTTAACAATGTTAGAATGTGCTATTTTTGCTGCATTAGCAATGGTTCTCAGCTTTATTCCCGTTGATTTCGGATCGTCATTTTCGGTATCTTTAGGCATGATTCCGATGTACATTATTGCGATTAGACGTGGCTTTTGGGCTGCTGGTTTTTCAGGACTATTGTGGGGATTGCTTCATTTTGTGACAGGGAAAGCTTATATTTTGAGCCCATTACAAGGATTTATTGAGTATATTGTTGCCTTCGCATTTATTGCTTTTGCTGGCGTGTTTGCGGTGCAAGTTCGTGGTTATTTGAAAGAGGAGAAGTTAGGCAAAGCGATTGGCTGGGCTTGGGGAACGATGGTTATTGGCGGCGTGGCACGGTATTTCTGGCATTATCTTGCGGGCGTCTTGTTTTGGGGAGCTTATGCTTTTAAAGGTTGGTCCGCGCAATTGTTTTCGATTGTGATGAATGGTGCGAGTTGTATCGCAACGATTATCGTGGCAGGAATCATTGTTACCATCTTGATGAAAATCTCACCAAGGCTTTTTCTGCCTAAATAATTATGGTGCTAAAAAAATGGCTTTATACTGCAATGCTCATGGCAATTTCTTTTGTAGGAAGTAGTTTTATCTCTGTACCAGTCGGTTTTGCAAAAATTGCTCCTGTACAACATTTGGTAAACTTGATTAGTGCTGTGATGCTTGGGCCAGGATATGCTGTAGCGCAAGCGTTTGGAACCTCTGTTTTGCGGAATCTCTTTGGAACAGGCACGATTTTTGCATTTCCTGGGAGTATGATTGGCGCGTTGTTCGCGGGGCTGCTCTACAACTATACGAAAAAGCTCTGGTTAGCAGCTGTCGGCGAAATGGTTGGAACGGGGGTTCTCGGTGCTCTAATATGCTATCTTATTGCTCGCCTATTTTTAACACAACAAATGACAATGTGGGTGTTTATTCCCTCGTTCTTCTTGAGTTCTCTCATTGGAGCGCTTATAGGCTATATTATTCTCAGAAAAATAGATACCAGATTAACACTTACAAATCGATTATTGTAAATAGCTTACGATGATTTCTTTACGTACTACAATGTAGATAGAAAAATTTTTTATAGCACACCGAAGCGCCTGCCTCCTAGCTAGAGATAGGCGCTTCTTTATTGGCCATATATAACAATATTTCTGCACCTACTTGATAGAGGTTTAAGTGTTATTTTCCGATTTTGGCAATTCAAATCTATATCTTTATCTGAATAAAAACCGCTATTTTTCCATGTGAATCTTGTTTTTTATAAGAAATTTCAAAAGTTCCCTAAATGCCTATGAGTAGTGCATTTGATGGAGCTTTTTTCTATTGGAATAGGCACATATGAGGCGTGCTCATTCGCTTTTTAATTTTGGTTACGTTATAATGTGGATTAGAAAGGGCTGTGTTATTTGGAATAGAATCAACTTTTTGATTTCTTACTCGCTATAACTGTGTTCTAATTTATACAACCAGTTAAAAGTTGAGAGGCGTTTATTCCCAACTTTTATTTCTTTTTATTGGTAAGTTTTTCCTTTTTTATAACAGAATGGAAATACATATATCGCGAGTCAAGGGTTATTTGATTCACAGCTTTCACCTAGCATTGTGCTAGTCAATTAAACTCGGAGGTGTCTAGATTGCTAAGATTTGAGCATGTTTCAAAAATTTACAAGGGCGGTAAAACAGCCGTCAATGATCTAAACTTAGATATTGAACGTGGCGAATTTATTTGTTTTATCGGGCCAAGTGGTTGCGGGAAGACAACAACGATGAAAATGATTAACCGCTTGATTGAGCCAACGAATGGCCAAATTTTTATTAACGACAAGGATATCATGAAGGAAGATCCAGTGAAATTGCGTCGTTCGATTGGGTATGTTATTCAGCAGATTGGGCTAATGCCACATATGACAATTCGCGAAAATATTGTACTCGTTCCGAAACTTTTGAAATGGTCGGAAGAGAAGAAAAATGAGAGAGCGGCAGAGCTGATTAAATTGGTCGATTTACCGGAAGAATATTTAGATCGTTATCCATATGAGCTAAGTGGTGGACAGCAACAGCGGATTGGTGTGCTTCGGGCGCTTGCTGCGGAACAAAATTTGATTTTAATGGATGAGCCTTTTGGTGCGCTTGATCCAATTACGCGTGATTCACTGCAAGAGGAATTTAAGAATTTGCAGAGAGAGCTTGGAAAGACGATTATTTTTGTCACGCATGACATGGATGAGGCTATCAAACTTGCGGATCGAATTGTGATTATGCGAGGTGGCGAGATTGTACAATTTGACACGCCGGATGAGATTTTGCGTAATCCTGCTGATAAATTTGTAGAAGATTTCATTGGGAAAGATCGCTTGATTGAGGCACGACCTAATGTGACGAATGTAGAGCAAATCATGAATAAGGCACCTGTTTCGATTACGGCGGATAAATCACTGCAAGCGGCTATCCAATTAATGAAAGAGCGCCGTGTTGATACGCTTCTGGTGACAGATGATCAAAATGTGTTGAAAGGAATTATTGATGTGGAGGCAATCGAGCATAATCGCAGGATTGCGACATCAGTTGTTGATATTTTGGACAAAAATGTTTTCTATGTGCGGAAGGATGCCTTGCTACGCGATACAATGCAGCGGATTTTAAAACGAGGCTTCAAGTATGTACCAGTTGTCGACGAGAAAAATCGTTTGGTAGGGATTGTAACGCGCGCAAGCCTTGTTGATATTGTTTATGATTCGATTTGGGGCGATTTAGAAGAAGCTGCGGCAGAACATGCGGAATCTGCGCAAGAGCTTGAAAAAGAAGAAGTACACGAGTAAAGTAGGAGGTTATTTTTAATGGACGCGATAACACAATTTTTTCAAGACAACGGCCATGACCTGCTAGTAAAAACGTGGGAACATCTCTATATTTCGCTTTCTGCGGTTATATTGGGGATTGTCGTGGCTGTACCGGTGGGCATTCTTTTAACACGCTCGCCAAAAATCGCTAATTTTGTAATCGGTATAGTTAGTGTGTTACAAACAGTACCATCACTTGCCATCTTAGCTTTTATTATTCCAATTCTTGGCGTTGGTAAAGTACCGGCGATTGTAGCATTGTTTATTTACTCTGTGCTACCAATTATGCGTAACACATTTATCGGCGTTCGTGGTGTGGATAAAAATCTCATTGAATCGGGGCGCGGCATGGGGATGACTTCTTGGCAACTAATCAAAAATGTCGAACTACCTAACTCAATTTCGGTCATTATGGCAGGTATTCGTTTATCCGCCGTTTACATCATCGCATGGGCAACGCTTGCCTCATACATTGGTGCGGGCGGTCTCGGTGATTTTATTTTTAACGGCTTGAATCTTTATCGCCCAGATTTAATTCTCGGAGGTGCGATTCCAGTTACAATTTTGGCGCTGTTAGTTGAATTTTTCCTAGGCAAATTAGAAGTTCGAATTACACCAAAAGCGATTCGTGCAGCAAAAGAGAATATGTAAGGAGGGACAGTAAAAATGATGAAAAAACCGCTCAAACTTGCCGCTGTCATCCTGCTTGGCGTATCACTCTTATCGGCTTGTGCCCTTCCAGGACTTGGCGGAAGCACAGATGGCACGATTAAAGTTGGGACGATGTCAACAACGGAATCACAGATTGTAGGCAATATTGTGAAGCAAATGATTGAACATGATACAGATTTAAAAGTAGAAATGGTGAATAATCTTGGTTCGTCTGTTGTGCAACACCAAGCGATGGTGAATGGCGATATTGATATTTCAGCTACGCGTTACACAGGAACCGATTTAGTTGGACCGCTTGGTGAAGAACCTATAAAAGACCCTGAAAAAGCAATGGAAGCCGTGCAAAAAGGCTTTTCGGAGCGTTTTGATCAATATTGGTTTGACTCATATGGTTTTGCGAACACCTATGCTTTTATGGTACGACAAGATACCGCTAAAAAATACAATTTGAAGACGATTAGCGATATGCGTCCAGTGGAAGATCAACTTGTTGCAGGGGTTGATAATTCATGGATGGAGCGAGCTGGAGATGGATATAAGGCATTTTCCAAAGAATATGATATCACATTCAAGAAAATTTTTCCGATGCAGATTGGTTTAATTTACACGGCGCTTAAGAACGATCAGATGGATGTGGCGCTTGGTTACTCAACAGATGGCCGGATTCCGACGTATGATCTTGTTGTCCTAAAAGACGATAAGCAATTTTTCCCGCCATATGATGCATCCCCAATGGCTACCAATGCTATTTTAAAAGAACATCCAGAACTAAAAACAACGATTAATAAACTAGTTGGCACGATTTCAACGGAAGAAATGCAAAAATTAAACTACCAAGCAGATGGCGAATTAAAAGAACCGTCTATCGTTGCCGAGGAGTTTTTGAAGAAACATAATTACTTTGAAAATAAATAAGGAGGTGTCGACAAAATGGAAACTTTTTCACAACTCATTGACTATTATCAAAACAATGCAACCTATGTCATGGAGGCATTCTGGCGACATTTCTTAATGAGTGTTTATGGTGTTATTTTTGCGGCAATTGTGGCGATTCCACTAGGTATTTACATTGCACGTAAGAAGAAACTAGCTGGTTGGGTTATTCAAACGGCGAACGTAATTCAAACGATTCCGGCCTTAGCTTTGCTCGCCATGTTGATGCTCGTAATGGGACTAGGAACAAATACAGTGGTACTTTCCCTATTCCTTTACTCCATCTTACCAATCCTAAAAAATACGTATACAGGCATTCAAAACGTAGATGGTGCGCTATTAGAGTCAGGAAAAGCGATGGGTATGACGAAGTGGCAAGTGTTGCGAATGATTGAAATTCCGTTAGCACTCTCCGTTATCATGGCGGGGATTAGAAATGCCCTAGTTATCGCAATCGGTGTTGCAGCAATCGGTACTTTTGTTGGAGCAGGTGGGCTTGGTGATATTATTGTCCGTGGAACGAATGCAACAAACGGAACGGCAATTATTTTAGCTGGGGCGATTCCAACAGCGCTGATGGCTGTTATGGCCGATGTGTTACTCGGTTGGGTCGAACGCAAATTAAATCCCGTAAAGAATAAAAAGAAAAAATTTGTAGAAGCATTATAAATAAAAGCGAACTATTATGACCTTAATCGGATTAATAGTTCGTTTTTGATTGGGTAAAAAATTTTTTTTGCAAAATAAATAATAATTGGTTCGGTTTTAGGGGGAGACTGCATGAAAACAAAGTTAATTATTATTCGTGGAAACTCTGGAAGTGGTAAAACAACCATCGCCAAACAGTTGCAGCATGAGCTAGGTCCAGGCACGCTAGTTGTTTCCCAAGACACAGTTCGTCGTGATATGCTGCATGTAAAGGACCGTCACGCCAATCCAAGTGTTGAACTTATTCGAATAATTGCAGAATATGGAAAAAACAAGAGTAAATATGTCATTGTAGAAGGTATTCTTGGTAAAGAAATATATCAAGATATGCTATATAAACTCATTCAGTTTTTTGATAACAACGCAGATGTCTATTATTTTAACCTTTCATTTTCCGAAACAGTAAAGAGACATCAAACCAAGAAAAATGCACATGAATTTGGCATTCAGAAACTCAAACAATGGTGGCTAGAAGAAGATTATCTAGGTGTCGAAAATGAAATAACACTCCCAGAAAAATTATCGGAAAACGAGATAATGACTCTTATTCTTAGAAACGGATCTAGGACATAAGCAAATAAAAAGTTGACATGTCACCTTTTGGTGTCGTATAATGAACACGACAACAAAAGGTGTCCTATTTTTGTGAATGAACATTAGAGAAGAAAAGGTGGTGTGTATGCTTAGCGAAAAAGGCCAAGTAAGAGATGTCTATGATGCTGTTGCCGATCCAACGAGGCGGAAAATACTTCAAATACTGAACGATGTAGAAGAATTGCCCTTATACGAAATAACGGTTCATTTTAATATGGGTCGCACAGCCGTCTCCAAGCATTTGGCTATTTTGAAAGAAGCCAATCTTGTGGTGGCGCGAAAAGTGGGACGTGAAACCAGATACCGGTTAAACGCCCAGCCATTACAGGAAATTCAAGACTGGGTATCGTATTACGAAGGATTTTGGAAAGAACGAATGTTAAAATTAAATCAATTATTGGAGGAACAAAACATGAAACCAGATGTATCATTAGATTTTAAGTTCACAAGCTCAGTAGAAAAAGTATGGAACGCACTAACAGACTCAGATATGCTCGCGAAATGGATTTGGAATAACGACTTCAAGGCAGTTGTAGGGCATAAATTCCAATTCCGCGCAGAGCCTTCTGAATGGTGGGACGGCATTGTCAATTGCGAAGTCTTGAATATCGATGAGCCAAATTCAATCACATATACGTGGGCAAGTGCTGGTGAAACGACTACAGTCACTTGGACAGTAACTAAAAATGCGGACGGCACCGTACAGTTACGCTTAGACCAAAGTGGCTTCAGCGAGGAAACAAAATCGCGTCCAGGTGCTATCGAGGGTGCGACCTACGCATGGACAGAGATGGGCAACAAGCTTGGCACCGTCTTGTCATAAGTGAGTGAACAGAGTGTGATTCTAAAAAATGGAATTACGCTCTTTCTTTGTGAGGAGCTATTCGCAGTTGAACTTACATAATGAGATATGCGATAATTGTGTTTAAGCGTCATGACTAGATTGGAGAATGGAGAAGATACGCTAATGAAAATAAATCAATTAATTGCGAACAATATTGATCATCTGGATACGGAATTACCAACAGAAAAATCGCTGGGAATCGCCGGATTATCTGGGTCAGGAAAAACGACTTTTTGCCAGACAATTGGTGAAGAATCTAAGAAACGTCTTGTATCGCTATTACCGAAAGCAGAATATCAATATCTATTTCCTGAAATTATGGATACGAATTTTAGTGCTATCAAAATGGAAGAGATGCCACTCGTACTTTTTTTAGGAAAGTCATCTATTTCATCTAATCCGCGTTCTACGATTGGAACGCATACAGGCGTGTTTAAAGAAATTCGTGTCACGATGGCAGAGAAATTTGACTTATCACCAGAGCTTTTTTCGTTTAATAATGTGCTAGGTTGGTGTACTGGCTGTAAAGGGCGCGGAAGTAATAGTAATGTGACTTGTAAAAAGTGCGGTGGAAAACGCTTTAACCCTGAAGTTGAGACGTATAAAATCGAATTATTAGGAAGCGAGCATAGCATTTCGGATGTGAATAATTTAAGTATGGAAACGTTGCTCTCACTTAAAGAAGAATTAAATCTAAGCGAAGGCAAGCAACATATCTTGCAAAATATTATTAACATGAATATCGGTTATTTAACGCTAAACCGCATTATGGGAACGCTATCTGGTGGCGAATTAACGCGTCTTTATTTGGCCGAATTTATGGCGACAAGCGAAAACACGGTTATTATTATTGATGAAATCTCGGTTGGCTTAGATCACCAAACCTTGTTGAAAATTCTAGAACAAATTAAACAGCTGGGCTATAAAAATCAAATTTGGCTAATTGATCATTCCGACACAGTACTCGATGCGACGGATGAGCAACTGTTTTTCGGCCCAGGAAGTGGAAAATACGGTGGGAAATTAGTAGAAGAATCACCGCGACCAGCACCAGTTCATGTGGGAATAAATCAGGAAACGCCTATGGAATATTATCAATTTAAAGACCTTCATTGCCGCAATATTCAAATGGAGGAAATAGAGATTCCCCAAAACAGGCTTGTTACGTTTACCGGTGAATCCGGATGTGGGAAATCGACGCTAGTAAACGAATGTATCGCAAAAGATTTCTTAAAACGCTACCCGAAAGATAAGTTAGTTATGGTTGGGCAAAATCGCAATCAATCGATTACAAGCCGTTCCACTGTCGCAACTTTCCTTGATATTAAGAAAAAACTGACGAAATATACCGATGACATCGACGCAATTTTTGAACGTTCAATTGAGGATATTATTGACGAGTTACCAAAACAAGATCTTGCGCACAAACGTTTGAGCCTACTGATAAAATTAGGTTTGGGCTATTTGACGCTAGAGAGAAAAACACAGACACTGTCCACAGGAGAATTCCAGTGTGTACACTTAGTTTCAGAACTGTTTTCGGGTTCTAAAAATCCACATACACTATTCATTTTTGACGAACCATCTAAGGGGTTGTCCCAAAATATTCTAAACCAGTTTATTGACAGTATTCGAGTGATTTTGCAAGATGAATCAGTTTCTATGGTAATGATTGAGCATAATGATTATATGCTAGATGCCTCCGATTTCATTGTGGATTTTGGAAAAAGGCAAGTCGAGCCGGTCGAAAAATTGGATATTGTGACACATGAAGCGTTTTATCGGCAGAAAGATGGAGAGGCTAGTATACAGCCCGCGCCTATTACATCTACGTTAAAAGAACAAACAGGCATTCACTATCTGGAAAAAGATCATATGGCCTATTTCAAAAACGCAGAAAACATTTATAAAGGCGGAATTCTAAAAAGTCTATCATCCATGGCCCGCTTAATTTACGGCGAGTTTGAATCAGAAAAAATCGCACCTGTAGTCGCAATTGATTTGGAACGGCATTTGTATAGTCAATACAGTTTTCTTTTTGAGATGGGTGGGCTAATTAATCATATTGTGGCAGCGCATCCGACCAATAAGGATACAAGAAGCTTTGATTTTTATTCAGCAGATAATCATTGTCCTTACTGCTCTGGCCGACGCGTCATTGAAAAATTTGATTTTGAGGTCGTTATTCAAGACGGTAACGCACCATTTTGGGAAGGCATGTTGCACCCAGAAGTTATGAAAGTCTTAGAATTTTTCCAGTTCCAGAAGATTGAATTTTTGTTTGAAGAAATAAAAAACGAACTTGGTCATGATTTAAGCAAGCCGTACAATCAACTGACAGAAGCTGAAAAACACACATTTTTATACGGTTACTGGGAGAAATCGTTTTATGATAAAGCTGGTAAGGCAACGAGAACGTGGCAAGGATTTAATCAAATTATCGGTCGCTACATCGTGATTTCCAAATCAGTTATTAAAGAACAAATGAAGGAAACACGTGAGATGGTAACTTGCCCGATTTGTGAAGGAAGCGTTCTAGGACATCATAAACAATTAATGTTTGGCGAGATAGACATTCGTGAATTAATTCAGCAGCCAGTTGACCAAGTAATTGCAACAGTCGGTGCGCTTCCAGAACTTGAGCGGGTAAAGGAAATCGTTGGCGGAGACATGCCACTAACAGAAGACGTCTCCTTATTACCACGCGAACAACAAGTTGCTTTAAAAATGCTAGAACTAGAGCAAGCCAGCTTTGTTGGTTATGAAATGGTATTACAAAACGCGATTCCATTTTGGGATAAAATAGAGCGCAATATTGTAGCTATGAGCAAGAAAAACCAAGTGACTATTTGTGATTTTGCCAATATAAACGAGACGCGAGAAATGATTATCGATTCCTATTTCGTCAATGGTAAATACAAAAAACTAACCTATGTCTATGAAGCATTTGGCTACAAAAAAATCGTCACGCAAATAAATAAGGTGAAAAAAGCCCAATCATGCCCGTTCTGTAAAGGAAAGAAAATTATTTCCGAAGATGGACTGCATGACGGCGTTCAAAAGTTATCCATACCGTGCGTGACGTGCTCTGCTACAGGCATTAACGATGAGGGGTTAAAAGAAGTTGTGGAAGGCGTCAAAGTCGGAACATGGCTGACAGGAAAAGTGCGCGATGTGGTGGCAGAAGAGTCATTCACAGATGCAGTTGCTGACATTCTAATTTTCAATCGCATCCGCGAGTTAAATAAACAAGAAATGATGGCCGTTTACGAATGTCTAGAACAAAATAACTAAGAAAAGCCTCGTGTCACCGACTTTGATTAGTCAGACACGGGGCTTTATGACTTTTTAGAAGAGCGTCAAGAAATAAATAATGACATAAACAACACCAATGATTGCTGGAATAATGGAAGCCATCATCAGGAAAATCTGATACATCGGTTTGCGTTTCATCTGCATTCCCTTAATGCTCAAATAAAATCCAAGACAGCCACAACTGCCCATTAGAATTGCGACGATAAACAGCAGACTTTCAGGCCATGCCACATTATACATAAAATATAAACAAATATAGCCAAACAAGATAAATAAAATATTAATATCAACAAGCGCTTTCCATTTTTCATTTTTAGGCATATTCGCGACAACTCCTTACACAAGCAAGTATAGCTAAAATAGATGACTTATGCAAATCGATAGATGTAAATGACGATAACATTATTATGTAAACAAAAATGGTTTTGAAAACTTTTCCCTGACATTTTGGTCATTTTCATTTATAATGAAAGAATAGGTACAGAATTGCTGATTGAAGGTGATATTGATGGTAAATAAGAATCCGAAAGTGTATAAAAAAATGTTAGAGAACAATCATACATTGCCATACAAAGTCCGCGTAGACGGGAACTTATATGAAGTGATTGTCTATTCCATGCTTGGAAAAATTGCGGGCATTATTGTTGCTAATCTAGATGGTCTGACCGTCAATCGGGACATAGCCGAAAGAGTAATTATAGAGGTTCAAAAATATAGTTTTTACTTTGACTACTTAAAAAAGCGTACGCAAATCATGAAAGAGCGGGACAGCGTTACAGCAGAGCGTATCGAGGGCGTGCAACGAATTTTGAATGAAAAAGGGCTCTTTGGTGAGAAATTTCAGTCGGAAATAGATGAATTGAATTTAGCGCTCGAGGTTTACAAGCAACAACAACGCAAATTAGATATTTATCAAGAGGACATCGCGCTTTTGAATGAAAAGGTGGAAGCGCAACAGGAAATTTTGGAAGAGGATTGGAATCATGCGGAGGATTTGTCGCTCGCTTATGCTATAGCAGCGTATGGCCAAAGCCTTTACTTAGAGAAAACACGTGATACGCGTAAAAAAATGTTGAAGTGGACACAATTGCACGGTAAGATGCTACCTGCTGATCAGCGCCGTGCTTTATCGAAATTAGCCTTTGTTCTTAGTGAAGCCCAAGCAGGCCACATTTTTGAACAAATTATTTCGTTAATACCAATGCTTGAAAATGATTTGAACTTGAACCCGAATCAGGATATTCCAGCTCGTGTAAAGGATTATGGCAAGGCGTATGAAGCTCACTGCCGCGTGTACGAGCCGCCAATGGATAAGATTAGACCTTTAATTCGAAATAAGAAAGCCTAGAAATGGCGTAAGAAAGGTAAGGCTCATGTATATAACTCAAATAGTAGAACAGTTAAAACAAGAAATTCCAACACTTATCGTAAAGGTAGAAGAGGATTTGGCACCGTACACGTTTACAAAAACAGGCGGAAAAGCGGATCTTTTTGTGATGCCTACGAGTCATGATCTAGCCGCGAAAACGATCGCTTTTGCTCATGCCAATCAGATTCCGTTAACGATTCTTGGCAATGGCTCGAACCTGATTATTAAGGACGGAGGTATTCGTGGTATTGTCATGTACTTGGATGCACTCCACGCTATCAAACGAGAGGGCACGAAAGTCATTGCTGGTTGCGGTGCAAAGATTATTGATGTATCTCGTTTTGCGCTGGACGAATCACTCAGCGGTTTAGAATTCGCTTGTGGGATTCCAGGTTCTGTTGGTGGTGCGCTGTATATGAATGCAGGTGCGTACGGCGGTGAGATATCGGACGTTCTCATTGAAGCGACTGTCCTCACAGTGACCGGAGAACTGCTTCACCTAAAAAAAGATCAACTAGAGGCAAAATATCGTCGAAGTTCTATCGCAGATCAACATTACATCGTGCTAGAGGCAGTTTTTGAACTAGAATTAGCTGATAAACAAGCCATCCGCCTAAAAATGGACGAACTAACAGAAATGCGTGAATCAAAACAACCATTAGAATATCCTTCATGCGGTAGTGTTTTCAAACGCCCGCCAGGTCATTTTGCTGGAAAACTAATTCAAGAAGCTGGTTTGCAAGGTTATCAAATCGGTGGCGCGCAAGTCTCGATGAAGCATGCGGGCTTTATTGTAAATATTGACCATGCAACAGCAACGGACTACATGGAATTGATTGCACATGTCCAAAAGATTGTGTTAGAACAATCAGGTATCTTGTTAGAAACAGAAGTTAAGATTATTGGGGAAGATAAGTAAGCCGAAATCTCTTTAGCCGCTGGGTTAGAGAGATTTTTTTATTTGTAGGTTAAGGCATGCATGGCGAATCATTTTTTGTTACAATAGAGGGAGTTAAAAACAAGAGGAGGACGACATTTTGGACGCTTTAACCAAATTATTTTACAATCGCAGTTTTCGGCGTGTGCTCGTATTTGTCATTATCGCCGTTATCCTGTATCTACTTAGAAGCATGATTGATATTATCTTGCTGACGTTCATTTTTTCTTTCCTCATTAATAGGTTAGAGAATTTTATTTTGAAACGTATTTCTATCTATCGAAAAATTATCGTTATTATCCTGTATGCGTTTATAGCAATAGGTATTGCATTGTTGATAGTGAAATATATTCCGATGTTAATTGAGCAGCTGGACCAACTTATTCGTTCTATCAATCATTTTTACACGAAACCAAGTAATAATGAGACGGTAAACTATATTATGGGACTTGCGAAAGAATTTGAAATAACGAAATATGCGAACGATGGCATTCAGTTCTTATTCACGTACTTAGCGAATATCGGTGTTGTTGCGATGAATACGTTTATTGCGCTCATTTTAAGCTTGTTTTTCTCGCTTGGAAAAGAGCAGCTGATTTTGTTCACTAGCAAGTTTGGCCAAAGTAAAGTTGCTTTCATTTATGACGAGGTGAAATATTTCGGATCAAAATTCAATGAGACGTTTGGTAAAGTTATCGAAGCGCAGTTCATGATTGCTTTAGTAAACTGTGTTTTAACAACGATTGCACTTTGGATTATGGGATTCCCACAACTATTTTCACTTGCCATTATGGTTTTCCTATTAGGACTTATTCCGGTAGCAGGGGTTATCATCTCGATGATACCGCTAACGATTATTGCCTACACAATCGGTGGCGTGAACTATATTTTGATTATCTTGGTGCTAGTCGTTGTAATTCATGCATTAGAGTCATATGTATTGAATCCGAAACTGATGTCAGCTAAAACAGATTTACCAGTTTTCTATACATTCATCGTGTTGATTTTCTCCGAGCATTTCTTCGGGATTTGGGGCTTAATTGTCGGTATTCCGGTATTCATGTTCTTCCTAGATGTGCTGGGAGTTATTAGCAAAGATGAAGTGATGGTACATCCAGATCATAAAATAATAGACAAGTAGGCTAGAACTGGGAAGGTTGGTCAAGCAATTTTCCCAGTTTTTTTTAATGGAGGTAAGAAGAGTATGAGTCGTTATTTAGTAGTAGTTTCATTAGATGCATTGGGAGCAGAGGACTTGGAGGATATAGCGGATTTACCGACGCTTGCTTTCTTAAAGGAAAATGGAGCTCATGTGGCGAAAGTGGAAACGATTTATCCTTCGCTAACATATCCAGCACACACGACACTTGTGACGGGACATTACCCAAGAAAACACGGAATTGTAAATAATACAAAAATACAGCCTAGAAAAGCATCCCCAGACTGGTTTTGGTACCGAGATGCAATTAAAGTTCCGACATTATACGATGCTGCGAAACAAGCAGGTCTTACAACGGCGGCTTTTTTATGGCCTGTGGCAGCGCGGAGTTCGATTGATTATAATATTGCAGAGATTTTTCCAAACCGGTTTTGGTTGAGTCAAGTGATGGTATCATTGTGGGGGAGCTCACCAGGATTTTTAATGGACATGAATCGACGTTTCGGAAAATTACGACGAGGAATTGCCCAGCCAGAATTAGATGATTTTTTGATTGCTGCAGTGGAGGATACGATTTTGCGAAAGAAACCAAATTTGGTATTGGCACACTTTGTAGATATGGATAGTATGCGGCATGCGCACGGTGTAAAGTCGCAGGACGCGCAAGATGCACTGAAACGTCATGATACGCGGTTGGCTAGAATAATCGAAGCTACCAAACGAAACGGTACATATGAAGAGACTGTGTTTGTCGTGTTGGGCGATCATTATCAAATAGACGTACACTCGGCGATTCAACTTAATGTTTTGTTTGCGGGACAAGGCTGGCTTACTCTGAAGCAAGATAAAATTGTTGCATGGGAAGTTTATGCCAAAAGTTGTGACGGCTCATGCTATATTTATACAAAGGGAACGGTGGACCTTGCAGAAATTCAGTCACTTCTTGAAGGTCAGGAAGGTATCGAACAAATTTTTGATCAGGAAGAGGCCATAGCATTTGGCGCAGATAAAACGTGCACTCTCATGCTTGAAGCAAAGGCTGGCTATTATTTTAAAGATAATGCTGTTGGTGAAGTGATGCAGCGAGTAATGTCTGGTGATATCGGAAATCCTGACTCTTACCGAGCCGTTCATGGTTATTCTCCGCAGAAGCCGAATTATGCGACAACAATGATTGCATTTGGTAAGGGGATAAAGAGTGGGACTGTGATTCCAAGAGCGCGCCTCATTGATGAAGCACCAACATTCGCAGCGATTTTGAATCTTGACTTACCTAATACAGAAGGAACGATTATAGAAGCTATTTTTGACTAAGTAAAGGGGATACGTCTAGATGAAGTTGACAAAACAGGAGAAAAGCTGGGTTTTTCAGGATTGGGGAAATTCTGTTTATTCGATTATGATTACGACGGCAATTTTACCAATCTATTTTAAAGGAGTGGCGAGTAATGCAGGGATTGCGGATCATGTGTCGACCGCTTATTGGGGTTATGCAAACTCGCTTGGAACACTATTAATTTCGTTATTAGCGCCTATTCTTGGAACAATTGCTGACTATCAATTTTTCAAAAAACGCTTTTTTAGTCTATTCACGTGGCTAGGTATTGCTTTTACCGTGGCTTTCGTTTTTGTGCCAAGCGATCAATGGATGCTGTTGCTTATTTTTTATATGCTCTCGCTCATTGGATTTTCGGGTGCAAACATATTTTATGACTCATTTCTAGTCGATATCACTAGCAATGACCGAATGGACAAAGTTTCATCGTATGGTTATGCGTTCGGTTATTTAGGAAGTTGTATTCCATTCATCGCGTTTATCGTTTTTCAAGCTACCGGGATTTTGCCTATTAGTCAAACGATGTTACTAAATGGTGCATTCGTGCTGACGGCGGTTTGGTGGGCTGTTTTTACAATCCCGTTGTGGCGTAACGTTCACCAAGTTTATTTTATTCCACATGATAAAAAGCCTATTCGCAGTAGCTTTGTCAGACTTGGAAATACACTTAAAAATATTAAGCAGTATAGTAATATCGTATTGTTTCTTGTTGCGTATTTCTTTTATATCGATGGTGTGGATACGATTTTTCGAATGGCATCTTCTTATGGTATCGATCTGGGGATTTCTGATACAACGCTTATCATCGTCTTACTGGTGACACAAATTATCGCATTTCCGTGCACCATTATTTACGGGCAACTTGCGAAACACTTTGGTGGAAAGCCCTTGATATTGACTGCGATATTCATCTATATTATCATTTGTATTTATGCCATTTTCATGAAGACAGCAACAGACTTTTGGATATTGGCGATGCTAGTTGGTACATCACAAGGCGGAATTCAAGCGCTTAGCCGTTCTTATTTCGGTAAAATAATCCCAAAAGAACGCTCCAATGAATTTTATGGATTCTACAACATATTTGGCAAATTTTCAGCAATTATGGGTCCAGCATTAATGGGAGTCATTGCTCAAGTCACTGGCCACACACAATACGGTGTCGCGAGCCTTGTCGTTTTATTTGCAATTGGAGGTGTGTTATTGTTATTGGTGAAAGCTGAAAAGCCGAACCAGCCCGTTTAGATTCGACAGAAATTGTTAGGGGGAGCAGTTAAAACCCGTACTTGTTTTTTTAAGTAGGCCACGAAATTTCCAAGAAGCTGGATCCGAAGGCGCAAGACTTGACGCAGCACAAAAGGAGGAAAAAATAATGCAAAAAAAATATCAAAAAATATCGGAAACATCAGGTATTATGACATTTGATTTAGAGCTAAACAGTGAAATTTCTAAAGTATGGGATCTCATAGCTACAACAAAAGGATTGGCCCAATGGTTCCCAGAGCTGAGCATTGGCGAATCGGGTGTAGATGGATTAATCTTATTTGATTTTGGAAACGGCGAATATGAAGAAATGACGATCACTATGTATGAGCCCGAGTCTATTTTAGAGTACACCTGGGATAAAAATATGGTCCGTTTTGAATTAGTAGAACAAGATAATAAAATAAATCTCCGTTTTACAGAGGAAATAAACGAAAAAACAACACATACGCCGCGTGATATTTCTGGTTGGCATATGTGTTTGGAAAAAATTCAAGGTATTTTAGAAGACAAGGAAGTTTCATTCACAGAAGCCGAATTTTTAGCTCTATTTGATGAATACCAAGCATTGATGAACTAGTGATGTAAAAGTAAAAGAAGAGAAGGCTCAAACTAGCTTTGAAGAAGCGGCTAATCATCAGAAACAAGTGCTCGTAAAAGGTGGCGCGTTATCTTATCGACTGGGGAGCAGTTATTGTAGCTAAATTACTGCCGAATAAAAACCATCTTGACTTGAAGTAGGCTTCATGGTGTAAACTATCTGTTGACTATTAGATTAGCAAGGAGGAGGAATCCGAATGAATATTAAGCTAGTGAGTGAGGAGACCAATATTTCCGCGGACACAATTAGATATTACGAAAGAATTGGTCTCATTCCCCCGGTGCCTCGTAACGAAAACGGTATCCGTAAATTTGATGAGGAAGATGTAAGGTGGATTCTATTTAGTCGTCAAATGCGAAATGCTGGGCTTTCGATTGAGGCGTTAATTGAATATTTGAGCCTTTTTCGAGAAGGAGATACGACAATCCCTGCACGTGTAGCGCTTTTGAAGGAGCAGCGCAATGATTTGCAAAATCGAATTGACACGATGCAAAGCGCGCTGAGTCGTTTGGATTTCAAGATTGAAAATTATGGCAGTCATGTTGTACCAAATGAGAGAAAGCTAAAAGATTTTTGAAAAGTGGATAAAAAATAAGCATTCTAGCTTTTTGCTAGAATGCTTATTTTGGTGCGCCCAGCATGCGCAAATGCTAGGTGGTGAAAGTCCACTACAGGCTTGGCAGTAGGAACTGTTAGCTCAAGGCA